>JBKHIX010000181.1:0-2672 GCA_046538435.1 Thermoplasmata archaeon
TGAATACGGAAAAGATTATTTATGTATTATTTTTCTCTACAAGTTATCCGAGTCCATCTTTTTTTAATCCCATCAGATAGTAACTAATTACCGGTACTCGGGCTCTCTAAAGTGCTTAAGGGACTCGATATAGTCATTTAATGTTCGGTCTTAAAAATTTGTTACTTTTTCAATATTCATGGCTATCTCGCCGCTTTTACTTCTTTGTCAATCACCTCCCCCCTCTCGATCATCTAACCTCGATAAGATAAATCGGCTCAGCACTCTTGAGAAGGGGTATATAGTACGAATGACAGAGATTGTGCAGGAGAACGGAGTCGGCTAAAGTTTTTGGTACTCCTCACCCCTCGAAATCGTTTTAATTTCTCTCAGCGGGACGTATTTGTTTTCAATATTTTCTACTCTTCCAATAGTCATATTTCTTCTTGCTCAGTCAGCTGAACTACTCCTTATTCGTTCTTCATGCCAATTTTCACTACAGGTAAAATCATCTAGATAAACACATTCAATTTATCTTGTTGAAATCCTTATTTACCAGAAATATTAACATATTCGAGATATATTTACTTTCATCTGTCGCACCAATAAGTCCAAGATTTCGACCTAAATTTTCCATCTAACCAATAGGATGAGCTTACCTATTCTCGTCCTCTTTTCTCCGATATTTACTCCGAAATCTCGTGCTATAGAGGGGTTTTGAATGATTTTAGTGAGGAATTAAAGGTATAGAGATGCTTGTAACGGTCGGTTGTTTGCTTTTTATGATAGTTCTACATCCTCTGGAGTTCTTGATTTTTTATATGTAATGTGATCGTTTGTTCGTAATAGCGGGGCAATATATTACTATAATATACAAAAAAAGAAAAAACGTAGTTTTTTAGCTAATTAAAATTCTCACGCTTATGATAACGACCCCCTTTCCTTTAGGCTATTAGCGTCGAGATGAAATATATTAAGTCTATTTACCCTTTCTCTTCCTCTTCCTCTATAATCCAATACCTACCTTGGGAAAATCGAAGAAGTAGACTACTTTCCGCCTTATTTTAGCGGTTTAGAGGTTAGTATAGCCGTGTTGATGGACATTTAATTAACTATAGGGGGAAGGGGGTTGTATTGTGAATACATCTACAGCCTATGAGAATTTTTAGAGAGAGCAGAAGGAATACTTGAACAGTAATTCATACTTCATTCTAACTTTTGATAAGCAAATAAGCACGGCATTAGAGAGTAAATTCCCCGTATTTTCTCTATCAGAAGGTTTGCCCCTATATCCGTTTTCCAACCACGCATCTATCTGAAGAGTGTCATCTTTATATCGTAGAAGAGTCCTCTTCTATGTTAGGTAAATGTAGAGTTTTTAACGGATTTGTTTTTCCTTCACGTAATATATTGACTATTACTCCTCTAGGGAAGGACTAATTCTTTACGCTATTTCTTTCTTCTTCCGGTAGATGGCTATAGCGATGATGGAAGCTACTACCAAGAGTAGCGATGTGAATCCTGGTATAGGTATTTCATCCATGATCTCATCATCTTCGTATATCCCTTGAGCTCGCAACTGTTTTTCTCTATTTATCGACCGTAGAATTGGATACCCATCTTTAATTGCATCAGGGTCATCTGCCTCTACAGTTTCCCATATATCATCAAAATCAAATCCCCCTAAACTCTCCTCGGCTTGACTTCCAACCATATCTTCTGTTTTAAGTCCTACTCCAGTATCACTATTATCTTGTTTGGAAGTTTCCATGTCCCAATACGAGTTAGAGGTATCACCTGCATAAGTTGCTCCCACAAGGCCACCTACATCATCTGTCTCTCCTGTTACCTGACCAATCGAATAAGAAGTATTCAGGCTCGTGGAAGCTCCAAATGCCCCCTCCGTTGTCCCACTAAACCACCTGTTCTATGATACCCATCTACAGAGCTAAATGAATACGAATTTAATGTTTCAGCGTCATTATCACGAGATATTCCAACTAATCCACCAACTTGTTTTTCCATCAATGCCAACAAGTTCAACATCAGCAAATGACTCTCTGAGAATAGAAGAACTTACATTGAAGAACGATGAGATAATAGACTACTACAGGGATTTAGAAGAGCAAGAAGCATGTGAAGATCTACAAAAGGCTCTACTACTTGGAACAGTAGCGATGAAAAGCATGAAAGTAACTGAAAAAGTTGACTATATCCAAAAGGAATTCAATAAACTAGACGAAAGTTTTAGAGTGACCCTAGAGGATACTGTAAGGGAGTTAGATGAATATCTAGGTGAAAATGGAGAACTACCGAAGAAAATTGAAGAACTCTTTGGTGAGGACGGTAAGATAATTAGAGAGCTGTTTGATCCAAACAGAGATGGCACTCCTCTTAACAAACTAAAACATGAAATCATTCGAACTTTAGCCGATTTAATCATGGAAAGAGAAAAAGAGAAGGCAAAACCTACAGAGATTGGAGGAGATTTTGAAGACTTTGTTGAAGAGGGACTCAACGATATAATTAGCTCAAGAAGAAACTGCTGTGATGTATTAAGAAATACAGCTAACGAAACTGGACTTATGGATACGACAACTGGTGACTTCGTGATTGAAGTCGAAGGAAGAGAAAAGACAAAATTGGTAATAGAAGTAAAAGACTGGCAGTCAATAGACGGATTTAGGATTAAG
>JBKHIX010000182.1:0-2661 GCA_046538435.1 Thermoplasmata archaeon
TCACTGTTCTTCCGTCATCCCACTTCTCGTACTGCACGTTCTTACCGCTGTAGTGGTAGGATATCTCTGATTGGCCTGAGTTTAGGTATTTACCAGTTCTCAGCCCTTCAAAGGTGTACGAGTAGGAAGCTACTTGATCATCATTTTCATACACACTCTTCAGTCTCTTCACGTTATTTCCGTTCACGTGAGAGGTCATGTGATCGAAGCTGGTATCTCCAGCCTGGATCTGGTTACCATCGTCGTCATAGCTGAATTTTTTGTCGTTCGACCTGATCAGCCTGTTGCCGATATCGTACTCGTTATTTACCTCACTCAATACATCACCTTCTTTTATTATTTCCTTCGAATTATAGATATTAAGGTTGTTAAACTAAAAGCAATTAAAAAGACTATCCCAAAGAATAAGATGATATTGAGACCACCAGATAAATTTGAAAAAATCACTGAATAGATTGTTAAAAAGCAAGATGCGCTGAGACCTATTGCCAATGATTTTGTATATCTTTTATCCATTTTTGATCCTCCAATTATGTTGCTGCAGCACACAAAGTAGCACAACCACTAGCACAAAGAAACTCACATGCTAGAGCCCCAACAACTGTCTCAACCAGCCAAGCACAAAGAGGAGTACATCCTACAAGAGTACATACCCCTGTACAGGTCAGCAGATTATCAATGACCTCTTCAGCAGATATATCTAAATCCTCCGGATCACTTCCCTGACAGTTTTCCCAGCAAGCAGAAACACAATCACCAGGTTCTGTTAGGTAATCACCTTGACAGGAAGTCACACTATCCCATGAAGCACACGGACATTTACTATAATCATATATCGATCCACCTCCACCACCATCGATTATGGCATCACCTGGACTAAGACCAGTTGGATCTCTCTTGTTAACCGGATTGTTTTCAACATACGCGTACATATTCGGACCTTCCTGCATCCCTGCCGGATCCTGTGTTGTAAACCTGCTCTGCTGAGGCGAATACATCCTGGCCCTGTAATAGTACTGGCCTGTCTCTTCGTCCAGTCTTCTTCCTGTGTACTGATAAGGGTTATAGACTGTCTCTGCTTTCAATCTTGGACTGCCGAACGGTGTGTACCTGTATTGATTTACTAATTCTTCATCTGAGTTGATAAGTTCTGTCACGCTTCCCTGACCATTGTACAGGTAGTAGTATTTACTCCCGTCAATTTCAATGCTTATCGGGTGATCGGTAAACACGTTCTTCTCGTTCCCGCATCCTCCACAGCTTGAACAGCTGCTGCTATCGGTAGATGGATGTGTATATCTCACTGTTCTTCCGTCATCCCACTTCTCGTACTGCACGTTCTTACCGCTGTAGTGATAGGATATCTCTGATTCGCCTTCATTCAGATACTTACCAGTTCTCAGTCCTTCAAGGGTGTATGAGTAGGAAGCTACATGATCTGTATTCTCATGAACACTCTTCAGTCGTTTTACATTATTACCATTAACGTGAGATGTCATGTGATCGAAGCTGGTATCTCCAGCTTGGATCTGATTTCCATCCTTATCATAACTGAACTTTTTGTTGTTCGATCTAATCAGCCTGTTGCCGAGATCGTACTCATTATTTACCTCACTCACAACCTCACCTTCTTTGAGATGTATAATGTGAACCTTTTAAGGTGTAAATTGGCTTTCAAATATAAATAGATAACCCTACTTGGATTGCTCGATCATGTCGATTAGTTTATAAAGATGTTTCTTATTTTTTATTCTATCAACTTTAAGATATACTCTGCCACTTATATGCATCACTTGCACATTATTCAAATTAAGAATTATCGAAGAACTTTGAGATAAAGATAAATCTTTTTTTTGCTTTTCATATTCCACAGATTTTTGATCTAAAATGTCTTCAATTTCAAAGATTGATTTTTCTGAAGATACAAAACCATTCAATGAAAAATACCATTTACGTAGATTTAGAGCTATGTAAATTAGACCTATTCCAATTATTATGATTGCGATTATATTAGGAATAGACACATTAAAATCTGAATTAAAGGAATTAATCAATGAAGGATATACAAGAAGGACAATACCAATTCTTCTTAAAGGTTTTATTTCAGCATTAATCCAAGTTTTATATTTAGTATCTAATATTAATATTCTTAGAATAACTAGTGCTGCAAAAGTTAAAACTGATATAAAATAAATCTTTTTAAAAAGCATTTTTTTGATAATAAAAAAGTAAATATGAGAGATTACTATTATAAGATAAATTAGATATAAAAAAATGTCTTTGTAATTTTTACGAAACATTGTATCACCAGGTGGCTTCAGCATAACAACTAGTCAATTTCCATCCTGCCCAAGCCACACAGGATACTAATATGCCAGGTAAATTTCCGCTATAGACTGAAATTATACAGCCAACACTAGCTATGCCTGAGCCCACAGGATCTTCACCCAAACAAGACCAAAACGCATCTTCATGGAACTCTGATTCGCCAAAGCATATATCAGCACAAATTTCTTTTGCGGAAGGTTCTCCAAAGGTCTCCCTTTCAAACCTAACACAAGCTTCGTAAGACTCCCAATTACTACTGTCCGGACATGGTGTAGCTGATGGTGATCCATCAATCATGGTAGGCTCTGCTACTAATCCTGTCGGATCTCTCTT
>JBKHIX010000183.1:0-2657 GCA_046538435.1 Thermoplasmata archaeon
CTACGGTAAAAATCCTGTCGTAAATTCAGATGAATTTGATGTCCAGCAATATGGATATGCTTTTGATATCGGGGTTGATCTAAAATGAAATTTAAACTGAAGACTTTGACGCCTGTTAAGATCGGAACAGGAGAGGTCCAGGAGATAAATCAATTCAATTCTTTTGTATATGACGATAAGCTCGTTGTTTTCGATATAGAAAGGCTACTGTCATCCAACCTTGAAAAGATGGATGGTATATTTAAGGGAATAAAAAGCGATGGTTCATTGGGTTCATATTTTAATGATAAAATAAAAAGCAATGAAGATTACTGGAAATACTCGGTCCCTATAAAAGATAAAGGGACTGTAAATGAAATAGAAAATAGCGGTGAAGTAGAACCTCAGATAATGCTTCCAGATAATACATTTTATATTCCTGGTAGTTCTGTTAAGGGTTCTTTGAGAACAAATATTTTGACTAAATATTATTTAGATAACCCAACTAAGTGGCACGGGAAGGGAGGAAGATTGGAGACTCCTGATTCTTATCTACAGATCGGGCGAAATGACCCTAAAAGAGACATCATGAAAGCCTTCCAAGTGACCGATACTGATGAGAAAAGACCTTTAGAATCTGGAATAGGACTTTCAGTCAAGACCTATTCAAAAAAGAAGGGTGGTAAACTCCAGCCGAAACATTGGACAACGGCTCACTTGGCGATAGATGAGAAACAAGAATTTGAATTTGAAATCAGTATCAACGAAAAGTTGTTAAAGAAAATGAAAGATGAGTGGCGTGGTGGACACGAGATCGATAGGATATTGGGAGGAACTGATGAAGAGGATGTTATCGACCATATTTTTGAATCATGTAAAGAAGTAAGCAGGAAAAGATTGGAAAAAGAGGATAAATTCTTAAGGAACCTTTCTAATTCACATGAATTCAATTCGTTGAATTTTTTAGTGGAAGATTTGAAGTATGAACTGGATGATGATTGTTGCCTATTCAACTTAGGATTTGGTATAGGGAGATTAGGGACCACAGTGCAATTAAGTGCTATACAAGATGAGGTAAAAAAGACACTCAGAAAGATGAGTGGAGTTAAAGGAGAGCAACAGAACAAGCTGAGTATCGATTATCCTAAGAGCAGGAAATATTACCTGAATGAAGGAAATCCTGAAGGAATGCTTGGTTGGGTAAAATTGGAGAGGTCATGATGGAAAGAAGTGCAGTTGTTGGTGTAATAGGAAAAAGTGCTCCAGTTATGACAGAGTTAGTTAAATGGTTGATAGAATCTAAAGGAGAATTCGTTAGTGATGTGGTCCTTTTGGTCACAGATGATGAAGAAGTATGGAAACAGGCAGAATTGGTGGTATCGGCTTTGGAAACATCTGAATGGAGTATCAACGTCCATTGGAAGGATCTTTCTTTTAGAGATATAAGTTCTGATTCAGAGAATTTAAAATTTTTAGAAAAAGCTGCTGAAATAATATATGAGCAAAAATCAAAGTATGATTCTGACAAGATATTTTTGAACGTAGCTGGTGGAAGAAAAACGATGGGTATAGGTTTGTACCTTTTATCCCTCTTCAATCCGATAGATGGAGTTTACCATGTAATATCACCTCAAATAGGTCTATTCAACGAGGAGTTGGAAAGGAATAAGATGAAGATCGATGAACACTTTCGTGCTTCAAATTTGAATGAATTTTACAAAAGTAACAGAGATGTATTTGATCCTATTTTGTTCCCAGATTTAACGGAATTTAATGTCATCGAGATGCCAAGATTATTCGTGTCATCTGATATTATAGATGACCTTAGAAAAGTTTGGCGATCCGATAAGAAAATAAAAAGGAATAAATTAAGCAGTATGACTGATAATGATATTTACAGAGCCAAATCATACGGACTTATTCAGGTAAGCGGTAAGTGGGTTTATCCCACTTCACTAGGAAAGAAAGTGTTTAAGTTCGTAAAGTGAAATGGATAAGAAAGTTGATAAATAATTTTGATTGATTAACCCAATTTAATAGAAAAGTAAATTTTGGATCATGGTGGAATAAAATGAAAAGAGCACTTATATGCACTGTTGGAGTGGGTTCAGGAATAGAGAGACCAATTTTGAAAAGTATAGAAGATCACAATCCTGATATGGTTTTATTTTTGGTAACCAAAAAGTCAGAAAAAAAGATAGAGATCATAAAAGAGAGATATAATAAAGATTTAGAGATAAAGGTAGAAGACATATCAAACCCGGATGATATTCAAAAATGCTATGATGAATCTCTAGATTCTTTTAGTAAACTCATTGATGAAGGTTTTGATTCCTCAGATATATTTCTCAACATAACGAGTGGAACAAAACCGATGTCTTCAGGTTTGGCTTTGGCTGGTGTGTCAATGAAATGTGGTTCACTTTCCTATGTGACTGGAGATAGGGACCAGGACGGTAGGGTAAAGAATGGAACTGAGAGAGTGTATTCAATGGGACCAAGACTTCCTATAGCTGACTCAATGCTTTCGCAGGCAAAAACATACTTCAATGAATATGCCTATAAAAGTGCTTATGATGTAAGTGAAGAAGTTTTAAAAGATAATAAATTGAGCAGAGTTGGAAAAGAAGCAGAATATATGTCTACTCTTTCACATGGTTATTTCAAGTGGGATATGT
>JBKHIX010000184.1:0-2656 GCA_046538435.1 Thermoplasmata archaeon
AGAAGTCCGTCTATAGAGATCTCTAGAAGTTTATCCTTTTCTTTCTCTGAGCGTTTCACGGGTAAGTATACCTCGCTCTCCCCACCACCTGCGCATCCGATTGTAAATGCACCGAACTCCTCACTATCAAGATTGATCAATTTTCTTCCTTCTAGATAACCTGGTGTTATGTTTTGAGCACCATCCAATCCTGTTTCCTCACTAACAGTAAATAAAAATTCTAAAGGACCATGTTTTATACTGTCGTCTTCGAGAATTGCTAGAGCAATGGCTAAACCTATTCCATTATCAGCACCTAGAGTTGTACCCTCAGCGGTCAGCCATTCACCTTCTTTCTTCAATGATATCGGATCTTTAGTGAAATCGTGTTCTACTCCTTCATCTTTTTCGCAAACCATATCCATGTGTCCCTGGATAACTGTTTTTGTAGCATGTCCTTTAACATTTCCAGGTTTTTTTATCAGAACGTTCTCTACTTCATCAATCTTATATTCACAATCATTTCTTTCAGCTATAGAGGCGATATATTTTGCTATCTCTTCTTCATTACCAGAACATCTAGGTATTTCACTAATCTCTTTAAAAAATTTCCAAACCTTCTTTGGCTCTAAATCCTTCATGATATTCGCTCCCAGAATAATTATTTCACAGCAAAGGAGAACTTTTGAGTCCTTTGTTGATCTTAATATTAGGTAGTAATTTTAATATTTATAGTCTATTAAAGTTTTTCGGAATAAAATTTTACACATCTTTGAAAAATAATATTTTTCTATTACCATACACATATTTTGCCCAATATTAAAAATACCTAGGTTAGATATCAAAATTTAACGCAAAAAGCATAAATATGCTAAATTTTTATTGTTTATAGTAAGAGTCATAAAGAGGTGTAAAAATTGTCACAAGACCCTGTTACGACTAGAATTGTTAAAAATGCTTTAGATTACATTTCTGACGAGATGTTTTGGACAGCGATCAGAACCGCAAAGAGCAGTATTTTGTATGAGACCTATGATTTTGCCCCCGCATTGACCGATAAAGATGGAGACCTGATATCTATAGGTCTAGGTGTACCTGCGTTTCTAGGAGTCATGCCATACGTAGCAAAAAATATGATGTCAGATATTGAAGAATTCGATCTAGATTTGATTCCTGGAGATATATTTGTGAGTAACGATCCTTACAAAGTTGGTACCCATATGAACGATATAGCCCTAATGATGCCTGTATTTTATGATGATGAAATCGTTTCTATAGCTACGATAAAAGCCCACGTAAACGATGTGGGTGGTATGAATCCGGGTAGTTGGGGTCCCGATGCAACAGAGATCTATCAAGAAGGGATTAGAGTTCCAACCTCACATTTCTACCGTAAAGATAAACTCAATAAGGAAGTAGCAAACATCATAAAACATAATTCACGAGTTCCAGATTATGTATACGGAGATCTAGAAGCTTTAGCTGCAGCTCTTCGATATGCCAGCAATAGGATTATCGAATTATGCGATAAATACGGAGCAGACACAGTAACATATGCTATGGAAGACAGAAAAAGAGATGGAAAGATTATGGCAGAGGACAGGATGAAAGAGCTACCACAAAAAAAATACCATTCAGAGGTTAAAATTTTGAAGTATAAAGGCATGGAAGAAGACATCACTTTAAAAGCAGATATCGATATATCAGATGGTAAATTTAAGATAGATTTAACTGACAACCCAGACCAAGTGAAAGCTCCTATTAATACATCATTCCCTGGAACCTATGCTGCGGTAGCTACTGCATTTACAGCTTGTACGGATCCCCATGTTAACTTAAATCAAGGGTATCTAGAACCATTAGAGATAAAGGTACCTGAAGGTTCGATCTTTAATGCTGTGCCTCCCGCACCAGTAAGCACGTACTGGGAGACTATGATATATGCATTCGACCTTATATGGAAAGCATTAGCTTCAGATCTACCTGATAAATTAACAGCAGGACATTTCGTTTCTGTTATGGGTCTCAATTTAGGACTGCAGGATCCAAGAGATGGTAAATATAAGATCTTAGTTGAACCGAACCCCGGTGGTTGGGGTGCAGGAATAGATAAAGATGGAGAATCTAGCTTAGTTTCTGCAGGAGATGGAGAAACATATGCCCATCCTGTAGAGGTTTTAGAAAGAGAATCCTATCCGAGTAGAATCCATGAAACTTAACCTAGATGAGGGCGTTGGTCACGGTAAATTCAGAGGTGGATTTGGCATGTGGAAAGATTATAGAATCATCGCTGATGAAGGAAGTTTTACCACGTCTATAAACAGAGTAAAATATCCTCCATGGGGCGTTGAAGGAGGAGAATATGGAACCTGTAATCATATGGTGATCGTCAGAGATGGTGAAGAGATATGGGACGGAGGAAGAAAACTTAACTTCCCACTGAAGAAGGGCGATATAGTGAGTATCCGCTCAGGAGGCGGTGGAGGATGGGGAGATCCATTAGAACGAGATCCAACAAGAGTTTTGAATGATTACAAGAACGGTCTTGTAGATGCAGAAACTGCTGAAGAGAAGTACGGAGTTATCTTGAATGAAGAAGAATTGAGCATCGACCATCAAGAAACAGAAAAATTGAGAAAAAAGATGAAAAAAGAAAGGGGGCCTGCCAAAACAGTGC
>JBKHIX010000185.1:0-2645 GCA_046538435.1 Thermoplasmata archaeon
ATAGTTCAACTGACGACACTCCAGAAAAAATCCAGAAAATCAAAGATGAATATGACCTGAATATAAAACATATCCAAAAAGAAACTGATATATTGACGGCTCTTCAAATTGGATTGGAGGAATCCTCCTGCAGGTGGATATTGAAATGGGAAGGAGATGCGGTCGCTTATGATAGGATACATAAAATCAAAGATATAATCGACTCCCTAGACGATAAAAAATATTATGTTATGTATCCACCTCTGCTTCAGATGAGAGGTTTCTTTGACATAAGTGGGAATCCTCTACCTCTCAATATTGAACAAAGAATGTTCAAATATTCTCCTTGGGTTGAATACGTTTTAGATCCAGAGAGGAATGCAGATAAGTTAGAGCTACCTATATTTTATGAGAAAATACCAATTAAATTCATCTGCGTTATGCACCTCATTGGAGCTAAATCTCCAGGAAGAAAATTATTTAAAAGATATAGAAACGAATGGGTCATAGCAGATCAAAGCGAGTATGAGTCCTATGAAAAATTTGTTGATCATCAACTCAAAAAAGAGTATGGAACAACAGATAAGGATGAGATTTTAAAAGATATTCGAAAAAAATATGAACAAAAGGTAAAATCTCCAGATACACCTGTATATGATAAAGGTATTTTTGGTGATTACCCAAAGCCTTTAAAAAAATTTCTGCGAGAAAAATATAATATCGATGTAAATAAAGGTAAAATACGAGAAATCAAAGATGAATATGATATTTTTAGATAGACGATTTTTTAAAGGTAAGTGACCAGCAAAGTCTTGTAGATATTTCAGGAAAATCAATATATTTTCCTGATAGTGAAGGAATTCTGAAAGAATTCTGTAGAGAAATCTCCGAGGAAAGGTGACGTTCTTTTTGAATAGCCATCGATTTACTGGGACTATTTGCGTAGTGATGAGACTGAGGTTTTTTGATATAATGATCCATCTTCTCATCAAAAGTCCTGAGTATCTAGCAAATTTACTTTCTGTTTGGTTGAGTTTGATAGATAATATAATTGCTTTGAAAAGAGCGCTCAGTTGGGATAGGGTTATCATCTTAAACCAGCTCGTAAAAAGGAAGATGGTTTTCTAAACCACCACATTCACCCTCCTCTCGAAGCATAACTGCTGAGAGAGAAAAAGAATTTATTCCTTTGAATCCCTGAACGGAGAGGGCTTCTATTTATCAACTTCTAATCTCAAATCCAATTATAGATCAAAAGTTATCGCAGATCGGGAAGGATAATGAAAAAGGATTGTACGTGTTAAGAGAAACCGATTTTAGGATTCTACGTTGATATGGACTATTATAATTGTTAGTTTTTCGATCGTAATCCACTCTCGTTCTTTCACTTATTCAAATTCGAAGTAATTGTGCTCGTTGAACACCGCCGTGTGGATCTTGTCTTTGGGTATTGAAGTACGTTTTTGGATAGCCTTTTTGTATAGTTGGAGTTGGGAGACGTGCTTTTCTGGGTAGTTAAGATTGGGTTTATAGTCTAAGATGTATAAGTTCTCGTAGTTGATCTGGATGAGATCTATGTGGCCAGTGATGGGATCGTCTACATCAATTTCATCTATCTCTTTAGGGTTTATAAAAACCGGAAGTTCTGTACATACTGTAGTCGAATCGTTTATCAGGAAAAATTCCTCTACGATCTCGTGGGGTGATTTATTCGTGTTTTTCGGTCGTGAGTTGAAAGCTAACTGGGTAAGCTCTGTAGTCAGACTGTCCTTCTCTTCGGGGTTTGGATCTTGATCGATCTCGGTAGAAGAACAGCGGGGCCCCTTGAGAAACATCTTTCTCGGTAATGATCTTTCTATCCAGTTTATGTATCTGCGGAGTTCCGAGCGCTGTTTTGAATGTATATTTAGTTTGAGGTTATGGTAGGTAAAGGGGTATATTTGTTGATGCTGGAAGTTATGGGTTGTGGTGGGATTGTCCGGATCGATGCTGTATTCTTTTCGGAGTTTTAGAAATGTGAGCTGGTCTTTGTAACGGTTGATCCAGGAGTAAATGGTCCTGATGGGAGGTGAATATTGATATTTCTTTCCTACTTTCTTTTTTGCTTCTTTGACTGGATGACCTCTGTTGTAAAGTTCGAGTGTATGTAAAATAACGTTTTCTGGGTAGTTGGTATATGATCTTTTAGAATCGGTGAAATATTTGCTGCAGGACTTGCAATAGTACTGCTGGATCTTACCTTTGCTGGTCTGGCGTACTCCAGATTTTATCACGTCTTTGTTGGTCTCGCAGTGGGGGCAGTCCATTAGATCACGGAAGGAGAGAAGAAAAGGGTGTATTTTATATTAACCGATAGCTGAGAAGAAAACTGACGTTAAATACTTGCAAACTATGTTAGTTAACTGATGTTTTTTGCATGTGAAGTACCTGACGTCTGTTGCAAAATAATACCTAACAACTGACGTTGATTGCAGAAATATCAGAGGTGAGTACTATTTGAGGGGCTGAAGAAAGCGTAGATGGGTGGAGGGTTTTTTGGGTAGATAATTATCTGACGTTAATTGCATACGAAAGATTGTTGTTACCTGATGTGTTTTGCAAAAATTGATGATGATGGGGGTGGAAGGGGTTAGGACCATCTCTCTCGGGCTTCGTGGATTTCTTCT
>JBKHIX010000186.1:0-2642 GCA_046538435.1 Thermoplasmata archaeon
TACCTGCTTCTTTGCCCATGTTCCCCAACCAAAAAGTGTCAGCTAGATTGTATCCCGTTTGAAGCAGTGATTCTATCATTATAGGCCAGCCTAGCAGTAAGAGCGTAGGAATGATCTTTCCATTCAGAATATCTGGTTGTTTAAATAACCGTCTAACCTTTTTCTTAATCACGCTGGCTGATATAAGGATTTATTATATAAACTCTTCTAAAAATTACTATGAATGTTAGTGATTAAAAACATCTTCAAAAAATAATAGGAAGGGGGGTGGGAGGGTGTTATCGTGATAAGTGATTAGTGATTTTCGACCTTCGGATTACTTTAATACGGAACTGTATTTATAATTTTTGATTAACTGGCCTTATTGAGGTCAATCATTACGACCAATAAAAAATAACTTGATTTTACTGCTATGATATTTCTAATATTTAAATAAAATTTAATTTCTTTATGAATTAAATTATCGGAATATAAAAGAGTTATAGCTGAGCTTTATCGATACATCATGCTCCTACTTTTCTTGGATCCTCGCTCGTCTTTCTCCTTCTCCTTCTTATGCTTGACAGCCTTTTCCTGAGAAGGATTCGTTCCCTGGAATTGTATGT
Organism: Thermoplasmata archaeon; assembly: GCA_046538435.1. GTDB lineage: Archaea > Thermoplasmatota > Thermoplasmata > Halarchaeoplasmatales > Halarchaeoplasmataceae > CAYSTL01. The sequence continues at coordinate 606 of JBKHIX010000186.1, forward strand.
CTCCTCGGATCAATCTTAGGTACTTTTTATCAGGTAATTCCTCTATCTGTATGATGTTCTTAGAAGCCAATCCTTTAACAGCTCTTTTGAGTTTTCTATCAGATACATTCAATTCTTTGGCCAATTCTTTCATAGTGATAGGCTTTCCTTCCATCAACTTCCTTATTATTTTAGCTTCTAAAGAGTCGCTATCCATCTGTACCGGCATATTTTAATCACCCATGGTAGGAACTTCTTTTCTTATCTTCTTCTTTCTGAATTTCAGCTTCCTCGATTATACCTATACTTGTTATCATATGGCAGGGGATAATCCTTATACCACCTTCTTCTTCACTTTCATCCAACTCCATCTTCAATGCTTGACCTCTTCCAAGCTGTATATATCCCTTGAAATAACCAGTAGTAGTCAATAATTCATTTCTAGTGGATAATGACTTGACCCTGTAATGTGAATCTTCAACCAACTGAGTGTTATCATTCTGCTTCTTTCTCATATCTACTCACCTTTTTCTTCCTCGATAACTTTTTTGATATCTTCACCACATTGTGGGCATTTATAACTGCGAACGAGACTCTCTCCTTTGGAGAGCTTGTTTATCCTTTCTACCGTTTCTTTATATCTTTTCATGTTAGATTCTACGTTAAGTTCAGTAACATGCCATGCCTTGGTCAGATCCCCCTGTATCAACCTGTATCCTTTCTTGATCACTTCACCGTCATCCTCTATCGTCAGCTCTTTTTCCTCAATCAGATCTAGATTTTTCAGTTTGTTTAGGTGTCTATAGATGGTCGGCTTAGACGTGTCCAACATCGTAGCGAAATCGTCGATGGTCATGTACTGTTCTGGGTTATCTAGCAGACACTCGGTCCATAATTTGAATGGAACGCTCTCTTGAACATCTTTTCCTGTCTTTCTTCCTGAAAGATATCCTATATCTAAAAGAAAATCTTCTAAAATATCTTCTATATGTTCTGATATAACCGGTTTATGGTCTGAAACTACTAATCTGAAGCTCATTACCAAGTCTATGAACAAATAACCTTATAACTATTATGGATTCGATCGTTCCAAATTTGAGTTAAAGGGGATAAATAATAAATATCTCATCGAATAAGAATGAAAACGATGTCATCCGAGATAAGATTGAACGTTAAATTTTTTGCTTCCGCAAGAGATGCTGTAGGCCAGAAGAATGTTGAAATCGAAGTAGATAAGAACATGACAGTTGAAAAGCTGTTGGATCATCTTATGGAAAAATACGGTGGACTTGCGGACCTTAAAAAACAGCTGATCATAGCAGTCAACAAAGATACAGTACCCAAAAATAGAAGATTAGAGGATGGGGACGAGGTAGCTGTACTCCCGCCGGTCAGTGGTGGATGATCTATAAAAAAAATTATCTTTTGTTTTCCTCATGACTGTAAATAAACCATTCAAATCTCAAAAGTGACCCTTTCTTAATTTACTAAATTAAAAACATTTCCTATGATTAAATCTATCTACTGGATATACCTGAATTCTTATTGTTTGACCTGATTAGCCTGTTGCCGATATCGTTCTCTTTTTATACTTATATAGCACTGCTAGAGATATGCTTAAAGAAAGTATTATCATGCTGAATCCAGGAATCCCGTTTCCACCATTATCATCTTTTTTCTCAACTATAACTGTTATCGTATCAGTGTCGGTGTTTCCTGTTTCATCGGTTACGGTAAGTGTTACTTCGTAAGTTCCCTCATTACCAAATTTATGTTCTATCGTTTCAACAGTAGCTGTAGTACCATCATCAAAATTCCATTCATAACTGGCAATCCCTACATTATCAGATGAGCTTGAAGCATCAAAAGTTACTTCTTCACCTACCTTCACTGTTTTATCTTCACCAGCATCCGCTGTGGGTTTCTTTTTATCTTCTAGCGTAGCACTTACAATTTCAGATCTATTCCCTTCACCTACAGGATTCACTGCGCTTACTTGATAATAATAAGTTTGTCCATATTTCACAGATGTATCTGAAAAACTAGTTGATTGAGTGG
>JBKHIX010000187.1:0-2633 GCA_046538435.1 Thermoplasmata archaeon
AGATTGTTATAACAGTAATTTGAATGAATTTTCCAATGGATTACTTTGAAGAGATAATACAGGAGATTCTCGATGGAACTGTTAGTACACCTGATGAACTACAGAAAGCAAAGATGAGACTCTGTAAGAAATACAACAGACCAGAGTTACCAAAGAACGGTAAAATACTAGAAAAAGTCGACGAGATGGATAACGTCAGCAGAGACGAAGTGTTACACGTTCTTCAAAGGAAGCCAGCTAGAAAGAAATCTGGTGTATCAGTTATAGCAGTCATGACTTCTCCAGCAGAATGTCCACATGGAAAGTGCCTGATGTGTCCAGGTGGACCAGATACTGAAGATCCGAGTCCTCAATCCTACACAGGTAACGAACCTGCGGCCCTTAGAGCTGGAAGGAACGAATACGATCCTTATGATCAGGTAAAAGATCGACTGAAACAGTATGATGCTATCGGACACGAACCTGACAAGATCGAATTGATAATAATGGGAGGAACATTCCCATCTAGAGATTGGGGATATCAGAAGAATTTTATCAAACGTTGTTTTGATGCCCTGAACGATGAACCTTCAGATTCACTAGAAGAGGCAAAAAAGATCAATGAGACAGCAGAAAGACGATGTATTGGATTGACGATCGAAACCCGACCAGACTACTGCAAAGAAGAACATCTTAAGGATATGCTTAAACTAGGAGCGACAAGAGTGGAGATAGGTTTCCAATCGATAAGAGATGATTTGCTAGAAAACATACAAAGAGGTCATTCTGTACAGGATTCAATAGAAGCTACCAGGTTAGCAAAACAATACGGATTCAAAGTTTGCTATCACATGATGCCTGGTTTACCTGGATCAACAAAAAAAGAAGATTTGAAAGAATTCAGACAACTGTTCGAAGACGAAAGATTCAAACCTGATCTTTTAAAAATATATCCAACCTTAGTCGTAAAAGGTACTGAATTATATGAGATGTGGAAAAGAGGTGAGTATGAACCCTATTCAACTCAAGAAGCAGCAAATTTAGTTGCAGATATGAAGTCAATAGTACCAAAATATGTAAGAATCCAGAGAGTTCAAAGAGATATTCCATCTAACTTGGTAGATGCAGGCGTCGATAAAAGTAATCTTAGACAGTACGCCAGATCGAAATTAAAAGAAAAAGGACTTACTTGTGATTGTATCAGATGTAGGGAAGTAGGCCACTCTGATAAAACGATAAATCATGATAACGTAGATTTGAATGTTTTAAAATACAAAGCATCAGGTGGTACGGAATACTTCATCGAACTTGGAGAAAATAACATAATCGCTGGTTATGCAAGACTGAGAACAGAAAAGGAAAGAACCCCCATTCTGAGAGAACTTAAAGTCGTTGGAGAGATGACACCTGTAGACGAAAAAGGTCAGGATTTCCAACATATGGGATACGGAAAAAAGCTAATGCAAAAATGTGAAGAGATGGCTAAAGAAAATGGTAACGCTCTCAAAATAATAAGTGGTATAGGCGCGAGAGAATATTATAGAAAGCTCGGTTATGAATTAGACGGTTTTTACATGGTCAAACATTTCGATTGAACACTCTTCATACTGATTTAAAAATTCCATGTTCAGGTTCGTAGACATCTTCGAGTTTTCTGATGCTTTCAATAAGATCATCAACATCGCCAAGATCTCCTTTCTCAGATAACTTCTTCAAGTCCTCTCTATCGATCTTTCCTATTTCATCAGTAAGAACCCTACACATGATCTCCAATCTTTCTTTTTTATTACTTCCGTGCTTCGACTCTTCTAATGCAAGTGAGTAAGGATCCTTTTCTTTTTTTTCTTCCTCAACATCAAATTCTTTTCCCCTCACCTTAGCATTTATCCTACCCACTGCCCATGATGCTTCACTTTGAGAATCTGTTTTATAATGAATTTTCATCTTACTAATTTTCAGATTTTTACCACAGTGATTACATTTAGTGGATTTATTACTCAAATCAACAACCTTCGCAAATTTGCAGTTAGTACAAACTATTATTCCATATTCTTTATTCATGGTAGATACACCAGAACTGCGATAGCACAACCGTATTCGTCTTTTCCAACTTCAACATTAGAATATTCATATTCTACGTTTTTCAACGAAATATCTCTATCTTCACCCATTTGTTCAAGTTTTTCACGCATCTCAGCAATAAATCTATCCAATTCTAGATTGACTGAATTCACGTTATGCTCCATCACGTAACCGCCTTCATTATCTTCTCTAAAACCATAAGAAATACCTGCAGCTAATCTCGTATTTTTACCGGTAGCTTTTGATATAACACACGGTCTGAAGGCTCCGATCTTGTCTGGGATATCATCTACTTTTTTGATATCGTGGGGAAGAACAGAAGATATTTTGATCATATTAATGTCGCCAATACCAGCATCTAACATAGCTTTATCTACAGCGTTGATGATAGAAGTTTTACTCACTCCCACTCCGGAACGAACTGCAAATCTTGTTGGGTCTTCAAACATATCTAAAAAGGAAATTGGTCAATTATATAAGTTTTCAGGATAAGAGTTAATTATTTGTAATACCACAATAATGGAAAATAGATGTCTGCTCTAATACCGATAAGTATGCTTATAGGGATATTA
>JBKHIX010000188.1:0-2629 GCA_046538435.1 Thermoplasmata archaeon
CATCACCTCCGTATCTATGTCCATGTCGACCTCCATGTCGACCTCCATATCCAAACTGTCCTTGTGGGTGACTGGATTGATGGTATTCCATCGGTGTCGGGGAAATTTTCCCCGACTTTTTTTCTGTTCACTCATCTTTAGACTCATAGGAAAATATTTTTCAGATGAAAGTTAAAAAAGGATGGGTTTTTTCTCAGGGAAAAAACATTTTCACAAAAAATCAGGGGGTTTTTTAAAGTCTCAAATGAAATTTTTCTATAGGATTATGAAACTAATAGATTTTGTAGACAATGTGATATCGCTTGCTTTTGCTATCTCCGTCTTCTCTGCTTCCTATCTTGTATCTGACGGTGGGACACACCTTCAGTTCGTCCTGTATGTAGCAGGAGTTACTGGATATCTTATGCTTTACAAGAAGTTGATGGATATCTCTGATGAGATAAGAAAGGAGAGAAAATATGTTGAAAGTATAGAGCAGTTCATTTTTAGAAAAGATATGAAGGAGATGATAGAAGATGCCAGTTGACAGAACAGCTACAAAAAATAATCTAAAACTCTCATGTCCTCACTGCGGAAAAAGCAATATGAGAGCAACAGACAAAACCCAGTATGGGGTCAAAGCAGAATATCCAGAACCAGCATATCGCTGTGAAAGATGTGGATTGGTTATCCTCTGGAATTATTTTGGTATGCTTCCGAGGGAATCAAAATATATGGTTGTGAAACCTGTCCCTGAATGCAAATTCTCATGCTGTAATAAGAATCAGACATGGGAAGAGCTTGAAGAAAAGTATAAAAATCCTAAAAAATGGAGATGGAAAGATGATGAGTAAAAGGTTCAAAGAAACTGCATATTTCATCATTTTTGCTCTGACATTTTGTTCAGCAGTGGGTCAATATTTTGTTACATTTGGACTCGAAAGAAATCTATCTTTGGCTATCGGGAGAATGTTCTTCAAACTCTCTGAAGGTTTCTTCGGTCTCCTTATGACATATCTCGGACTGAACATCCTTGATAACATGTTTGGATGGTTTGAACCTTTACGGAAAAGAGAATGACCTGTTCTAAAGAGGGTCATCTTCCCCCGATACCCATGGGTGATTGGGTAAGATATGGTGATGAACATGTTCAAAAAACTGATTATCTACATAAGAAATGAAATTCGTTATAACATCCTATCGAAACCACCGATTTGTCCTGAATGTGGTGAGGAAATGATACCAGTTGGTTATCCGAATGGGTCAACTCAGAAATTCAGATGTTCATCTGACATAGAGAGCGAAACAAGAATCTGATTCAATGACACGAAACTCTGAAACTTTGGATAGAAAATTATCTCTCAAATCCTCTCCTGTTTCTCTGATTATCTCCTCGTCTCTTCCCCATCTTTCCAACTGAAAACATTTATCATCCAGTAGTTTGAACTCTGGGAAATCATCATTTTTGAATAACATCTCTTTAAAAGGAACTGAATATTCCTGCAAGACCTAAGATTCCAAAGGTTATGAAGATAAAGTTTGGCAAAATTTCACTGAACTCCCCTCCCTTGATGATATGCTCCTCGACTTCTATGTCGAGATACTGTATCTCTGGAGATGAACTGTCCGTGGTTGATAATCCAAATTCGAAATCGAGATACTTTGTCTCCTCTGTGGAAAGATTCTCAAAACTAGAGGAAACACGACCTTGTTCCAAATCAACAGTCTGAGAATCATAAACAGTATCGTTTTTGTCCACTAAATTTATCGTGAAATTTGCTGAATGTTTCTGGTCGATGCTATCAGTCTCAACAACTACTCTGTTGATGTTGATGTCGCCATCGAACTCTACCCTATCTCCATAGAAGTGTCCAACCTCCTCATTGGTTTCATCTATAATGAGATTATTATCTGCATCCGTATAGGTATTATCGTGTTCTCCGTATCCTCCCCAAGAAGCATTTTCTGGAATTATGAAATCATCTACCTCAACTTGTTCATACTGAAGGTCACTGTTCTGGAAACCTATCAATGCGAATCCAGAGATGAATACGATAAAAACGGATAGCGTCATCTTCGGAACATTCATCTGAAAACACCTCTGGCTATATATGTAATCGACCCTGCTATTCCTGTGAGCTTCAGTATGTTTATAGCTCCCTGACTCCATGCTGTAAAGTCAACGAAGAGAGTATCAAAAGGCAGAGCAAGGGCTGTTGCCAAAAGGACGAGTCCTACTAAAATATTTGTTATTGTTTTCATTTATAAATCACCCCGGAAGTATCTCTCCACCTACAAGCTGGGTTATAATCATACCGACCATCACAGCGTTCATAACACCTATGATACCTATGATTGGGGAGAACCAACCTATGGAGACATCTGTTATTAAAGTTCCTGTCAGTAATCCTACAGTATCTATGATAGTATTCGAACCAAGTTCAGGTATTCTGATGGAAGCTGAAAGGTATGGATTCACCCTACAGAGTAGATAAATCACTATCTGGAATGAAATACTTGTCTTAAACCAGTTTACTTGTTCTTGATATGTCATATTTATCACCAACTCCCGAACTCAAATGATGCTATCGCTCCGAGGACGACTGCGAGGACTCCTGCATAGTTTGAACCCGACAAGATTCCTGTCATG
>JBKHIX010000189.1:0-2622 GCA_046538435.1 Thermoplasmata archaeon
ATGTCGCAACCCCCACGAAAATCAAATTCTATTCTTCATCCAGCTTTAGTCGTGAGTAACTCGACTTTCATGTTGGAGAGATCTTCCATGGAAAATTGATTTTTGATATTTAATATCTCTATACCGACGACTCTTCCATCTTTATCGTAATCCAATATTATCCCTGAAGATGTTTCGGAATTCTGCAAGAATTCCAAATATCGATGGAAAATCCAAGATTTTCCAGTAGATGTTTCTTCACTTTCTACAATCTCCTCTTCGGATAATCTGAAGTACAGGGCATTACTCTCCATGTCAACTTTAACTCTCATTCTCTGCCTCCTTTCTTAGTCGTCTATCATATTACCAGGAACTCGTTCCTGGAATCGAAGGAATTCACCCTGAATTCCTGTAGACTATTCAGTCACAACAGTATAAGGTTTTTCCTTACCACTAACCACTACTCGAAGATATTTTCCCTCTTTTTCTTTGATAGCATACCAGACATCTCCTTCACCTTCTCTTTTCTCATCTGGATCTAGGACTATTTCTTCGATCAAATCTTTAGAAAAATTTCTTTCAACCAGCATATCTTCAGCATGTTTTGTAAATATTATCGATTCTTTCATCATCGTTCATCTCTCACTAAACTTTTTCCAGTATTTTTTTCTTAGCCATTTTAAATCCACTCTTCCAAAACTCTTCGAGCCCCCTCCCACCAACCCCCATCCACCGCATATCATAATACGAAATTCGGTTGTTTTACCCAATCCCACCAACCGAATATCATAATGAAAACAACCGAATATCATAATCGGAACAACCGTTACTCAAAAACGAAATTCTTCACAAATCGTTGTCGAATTTCTCAGAGAAAAGGTGGGCGGACCGAAGTTCAATATCTTTCATATCGGCCACCATATATATCAACGGTTGTCCTCATCTATGAATTTCTCGACATCTTCAATAAACCTGTAAATATCTCCTAGTCTCTCCCTCAAGATGTGTAGTACCTTCTTATCATCTATTATCCCATAGCGATGTACCAACAGATTTCTGAACCTAGCCATATTTCCCAATCTATCGTTCAATCCGCTTCCGATCACATCGTTTTCGTACAATCGCTCAAACATCTCAGAGTAGGTTTCAGCCCTATCCCAACCCTCATTAGAGATAATATGATTTGAAATATCGATACAACTTTCTATAACTTCCTGTAGAGAATGTTTTGTAGCTTGTAACTTTTCAAATGATTTTAAAAACACATCGTCATCGATCTCTTTGACTTCTTCTAAATAATCTAGATTTTTAAGGATCAAATCTATCTTTTTCTCGATCAACTCTTCATCTATCATGCTAAGATCCTCTTTCTTCTCAACTCATTATACTGATCCAGGTAATATTTTATATCGAGATATTCACTATAAACTTTGGACTCGAACTCTACTCTTATCTTCTCATCTCTGCACATCAACAATTTTCCGTTTTTTAAGACTTGATGTAAAAACACTATCTTCCTTCCATTCAGTATTCTAAGATCAACTTTATAACCCAATTTTCTAGATAATTCCCCTTCTTTACTTATCTCAAATTCGATAATGTCCTTCTCACTGACTCCCTCTTTCAAATACACCCCTATATCGATGTCATTGAATCTTCCTTTTAAGAATGACCCATATAAGTAAGCAAATTGTACGATATCTTCTTCTGAGAGCATATCTACAATTTTAGATTCGAGCTTTTTCTTTTCACTCCCAGATAATTCTTCTCTCATATTATCTCCATTTTAATATTTTTACGAGGCACGGATAAGCTCTCCTTCTTCTTTCAAAAATCTAGAAAAATCTTCATCTTTATCAAGGTCAACAATATCTACTGGATGGTCCAATTCAAGCATCAACCTTCCTAACACTCTAAAGAATTCTCCCGAAGGAATTCCTTTCACAGCTAAATCTATATCTGAATCTTCATCATATCTATCCTCAGCTATAGAACCATACAGATAAACTTCATCACAACCCTCTTCTTTTAGGATTTTGATCGCCTTATCTAAATCAGATTTTATAGATCCAGTCATATCACTCACACATATTGTCTCTTACCTTATTAAAAAGTTTCTAAGTTGCTTTATACCGATCCCTCATTCCACCTCATAAGCATCTTAGCCAGCATGTTCTTTTTCTTCTGTTCACCAGTATACTTTCCCATGGTATCCTTCCTAATTCATGTGTCAATTTTGATACAAATATTGTAACACAAACAAAACATATTTAAGGAACTTGTTCTCTATTATGTAGTGACTAAACATGACCTTAGAAATAATCCTCGACAAGCCTTTGGCGAAAATCATCGAATTCTTACTCGAGAATCCAGTAATGGATTACTCCAAGACCGACCTGTCCGGGCAAACAGGGATCTCCAGGAGTACCCTTTACAGAAAGTGGGATCTTTTAGAAGAACTTTCCATCATCGAAAAGACCAGGAAATATCAGAACACGCAACTCTACAAGCTTGATACCGACTCCGAGATCGTCAATGAATTGGGGAGACTTAAACGGAAATTAGAGGAAGAAGTCGAGCTCGAAAATAAAGAAGAAGCCGAAATGACCGCATAAGATATCTTTAAGAATCAATTTTTAGGGG
>JBKHIX010000011.1:0-33973 GCA_046538435.1 Thermoplasmata archaeon
CGGAATTCTTGAAGAATTCCACATGTTCAGGATTTTATCCATTCCATCCTCAATAGCTTTACGGATGTCGATGGAATTTGCTAGCAAATTCCAGTAGATTGCCGTTGCTCTGTGGATGAGTGTACTTGCGCAGTAATCTAAGATTACTTCTTTCACTCAGGCAGAGCCTTCGTGATGCAGAGCAGATGTTTGATGCCCTTTTCCTTGCAGTAGTTTTCAAATGCATTTTCAGCTTCTCCATCACTGTCCCTTTTATTAGCGTAGAAAGCTGTACCATCTACTAGAAAATCAATTAGATTTTCTATCGATTAGAGGAATTAAATTCCTCTATCATTAGAATTTTCATCGAAAATTCTGATACTTCTCGGAACAGGTTCCGAGTAATGATCAGTTATTACCTCTCTGATCGGTCTTACATGACTGTACTTCTCAAAAGCCTGATCTAGAAATTCTATAGAAGCTTCAGCACTTCTACTATCATACTCTCTACTGGAATTTTGGAAAAAATTCCATCGAGCGTCGGAACTTTCAAGAAAGTTCCAACTTTGTAGGAATTCCAATTATTCCTACACTATCGGGAACGAGTTCCCGAAATATCACCCCGAATTCTTCCGCTGCATGGCTAGTGGAAGAGCCATGATATCTACTGGAAAGCTCTCAGCTTCCCATCGATTCTAGGAATTCAAAATGAATTCCTAATAACACTACCCACGTGACTATCTTCCTGACACTTTCGTTGGTCAGTCCCATAGAATCATTATTGTCATCACTACTTAAATCACGCAGGAATCAAATTCCTGCTGTCGAAGGAATTCTTGGAGAATTCCTGTCAGACTTGACTAAATTTTTGGAGACAATACAGTAAACTAGAAAATATAAAAAAAATATTATTTCTTATCAAACAAACTACAATGTTTCAACTACAATGTTTCATTTTGATATAAATACAAAAAAAAGAAATGCGGGTACCGGGATTTGAACCCAGGTTTTAGCCTTGGCAAGGCTAGGTGATACCAGTCTACACTACACCCGCAGTAATGAGCGTATGCGAATTACGAGGAGTGTCAGGAACGTTTGTTCCAATACACACCTGCAGTGTGAAAGAGATAAATCCAGTTTTCCTGTATCGGGAGAGGTATTACATGATTTAATTAATAAATATTTTGCTTGAAAATGGTTTTAGTCCAATTTTTGCAAGCCACATATCAAATATAAGAGTTCGTCTTGAGTATCAAAAACTGCATTCATATTCAAAATAATTTCCATTTTTTTACCATCGCCATCAATCATTTCAATATCTCGCTTTTCTGACTCAGATTTCTTTTTAAGGAGATTTTCTTTACATTCTTTGATATTATTCTTATATTCTGGAGGGATTATATCAAACATATTTTCATTATTAAGTTCCCCTTCATGGTAATTCAACATCTCTTGGAATTTTGGATTTACTTCTATAATATTTAATTCAGGGTCTAAAAGGAGCATACCGTAATTCATGTTTTCAAAAACCACCCTAAATGTCTCCTGACTCTTCCTCAATTCTTCCATTGTTTCTCTATACTTACTCACATCAATAAGGGATGAAATCCTTTTATTTGTATTAGGTATAACACCGACTTTGCAGAGTACGTTGAATGGATGACCAAATTTATTAATTATTTTATAGATATATTCACTGGGTACTGATTCAGGCTCCTCTCTTCTTTTTTCATGATATTCTTTAATCATGTTATAATCTTCTTCAACTATTATATCAGATAGTTCCATTTTATTTTCTACTTCTTCTTTACTGTATCCTGTCAATTTTGTAAATTCACGATTTACCAAAGAAATTGTTTTATCATCATCTACAATTATTGTAGGGTTCCCAGTGTTCTCAAATATGTTTTTATATAGTTTTTCGGCTTCTTTTAATTGGTGTTCAGTCTTTTTTCTTTCAGTAATATCTCTAGAAACAATAACTAGAGTTTTAGAATTAAAATAATCTGAAAGCACACGGATATTGCTTTCGATCCAGATATAACCTCCATCTTTACATCTAAATTTTGTTTCTATATTTTTTTTAGATTCATTATTAATTATCTTATTAATCTCTTTTTTTACTTTTTCTTGAAAATCTGGATGGATAAAATCAATTACATTTTTATTCTTTAATTCTTCCTCATTATAACCTAAAATCCTTTTATGAGCGTTATTAACAAAAATTGGTTTTAGTTCTCGATTTAATAAAGAGATCATATCATTGGAGTTCTCGGTGATTAAACGGCACCTTTTCTCTCTTTTTTCAATTTCGATCTCGTATTCAATCCGTTTTAGTGCTTCTTCTATATGTTTCACCCAAATCTTAGCCATCTCAAGATCATGTTCGTTAAAATAGTCTTTTTCATCTGAAATAACCTGAAACACACCATAATCCCCTATGGGAACACTAATAACTGAATTAAAATCAGAACTGTAAGGCGCCGCTTTAGGACTTTCATCCAAATCGTTGATTAAATATGATTTCTTATTTTTATAAGTTAAACCATATATTCCGTCATCTATATCCAATACAGCTCCTTTATCTATTCCTTTACGGTGTGATGATTTTACTACTAGGCCAACTTCCCCTTCAATCAATATAGTACTCATATAGAAATCTAAAATATTTTCTGCAGAATCTATTGAAAACTGATAGACTTCATCTTTATCGTGAATATTTTCAAGTTTAACAGCGGCTTCATGTAAATTTTTTATCTTGTTTTTATTCTCTTCTAACACTTCTTTAATCAAATCTTTTTTCATAATATCTTACCTTCTGTTCCAGTTCTACCGATTTTCAATCTAGTTAGATTACAATATATTGATTGGTCTTTCCGATACAGATACAATTTTCACCCTTATATGTATTACGTTTTTTAAACATTAATTGGATAATTTATAATTTTTTTGGTAAAAGTTCTTTAGAATTTCCTGTTAACAAATCAAATAATATAGAAAAGATACATAAATCAGATAATTATTAAACTGTTAGATGATAGACAGTATAATACAGCCTTCTTCGAACGATCGAAAGGCTAGTAAGATAATCATACCTATAGCTATGATATCAGTTTCATTCGCTGCAATATTCATTAGATTTTCGGGATCTCATCCAATTTCAATAGCATTTTACCGAATGTTTTTTTCCTCAATTATATTACTAATATTCATACCACAGTACCTAGACGAAATAAAGTCTATAGGTAAGAAAGATTTTATCATACTTTTAACAGCTGGGTTGTTTTTGGCTGTTCATTTTAGTGCTTGGTTCGCCTCACTCAAATATACTACAGTGGCTTCTTCCGTAGTGTTAGTCACAGCGCATCCATTAATAGTAGCTTGGTTATCAAGCTGGTATCTTGATGAAAAAACACCCAGAGAAGCGATTTTTGGTATAATTATTGCTATGACTGGTATTGTTATTATGACATTTTCTGATTATAGAATAGGTAAACTAGCACTATTTGGGGATATATTAGCTCTGATAGGTATGCTCGCTGTAGCAGGGTACCTTATCAGAGGTAGAGAGATGAGAAGAAATATGTCTCTAGTTCCTTATGCATTCGTAGTATATTCATCATGTGCATTCTTCCTAGCTATGTTTTCAGTACCATTTTCAACAACATTCAAGATCTATCCACCACAAGAATACGTGATATTTTTTGCTTTAGCCATAATACCAACGATGTTAGGCCACACGCTCTATAATTGGGCACTAAAATATGTGAAAGCTAGTTTTGTATCAGTAAGCTTGATAAGCGAACCTGTACTCTCTTCAATACTTGCGTTCATAATATTTACAGAAGTTCCTCCAATTTTGACAATCATAGGTGCAGCGGTAACTTTGATTGGAATCTATATCTGCGCTAAAAATAGATGATAAATGCTAGGTCACCAGGGTTGGTGTTCAGCACGTTGGTGAGTAACCCCGGACCCATCCTCGACCCCGCTACCCATCGAGCATCGGTAGTCCATGCATCAGCTGCTCCCTTCCGGGCCTGGCCTGGTCAGCATGGCAAACCATGGTAGACAACCCTCCGGTTGTCCCACCATGGACCTCCAATCCCGAAGGACGAGGTCTCATCGTCTGGGTCCGGCTCATCAATGGGCTGATTACACCGCACCTGGCCGTCACCCCCGCGTATCGACGCTTTCGGTGTATAAGGGCACGCCGAACGCCCCGGTTAGACCTAGCAACAAGGACTAATTCAATCTACTATTTAAGTTTTTTAATGAAACAAAAATCCAGAATTGCTACTTTTCAGCTATTACGTAGTTATTTCCTTTAGAGTGGAAATAATTTGTGATATAAAAACCAGCATTTTCTACATCAGTTTTCAATTCTTCTAATCCATAGAGGTGATAGAATCTTTCTATTTTTTTACCATCTTCTCTAGTCCAAGGAACAATCACATCCTGTTCATCTTCGTTTAAATCCCATCTTTCCTGTTCTCTAGCCCATGAAGAGACTATCATTTTACCTCCCAGTTTTAGAATCCTATTTGTTTCTTTAAGACTATTTATTCTTCCAGTTTTCAGATGATGAATAGCAGCAATGAACACTGCATTATCGAATGATTTGTCTTTAAAAGGCATATTTTTTATTCCTGATCTAACATATTCAGCTTCATCCTTCAGTTTTCTCATGGTAATTTTCAATAATCTTACAGATGCATCTAAACATACAACTTTATGATCCATATTCACAGCTACTTCAGAGTGTCTTCCGTTTCCACACCCTATATCTATTGTCTTTCCAGAAGTATTTTCTAAAAATTTCTCCACCTCTTCCCATGGTTTATTACGAGTTTTATCGAAATGTTCAGCTATGGAATCGAATGTTTTAGCTGCTCTATGCGCATCTCTCATAAACACCTGAAAAGAATCATAACTTTTATATTCTGCCCTTTTGTTAAATTTGAGAATGAATATTCTAGAGATCGGTTTAATTGTGGGTATTTGCTTAATCCTTGCTTTACTTACTTACAAAAAGGGTATGTTGAATAAAAGCGGATCTTTTACAGCTCTAATTTTAGGTATCATAATAGGTATTGAGGGAGGTATTTTATGGATATTTCTACTGCTAATTTTTCTATTTAGTGCATTTCTTGCTACAAAATATAAATTCAAATATAAAGTTAAGAAAGGTATTCAGGAAGGTAAAAAAGGAGAAAGAGGAGGAATAAATGTTTTGGCGAACGGTTTAATTCCTGTGACAATAGCTGTTATAAAGAATCATGGCGAAATCATTGATTTTGGAATCATTAATCATGATTTTGCTTTGATATTATTTGTAACTAGCGTGGCTGCAGCTGCTGCAGATACGATGGCCTCGGAGATGGGTCTTTTGTCTAACAAAACATACCTCATAACTAATTTTAAAAAAGTTAAACCAGGGACAAACGGAGGTATTTCACTGTATGGTGAGTTTTGGTCATTTATAGGCTCGGCATATACATTTATTATCGCTTTTTTGTTATTCACATTGTTGAATGGAAAACCATTTTCATTTTCGATAGCCTTTTTAGGTATCATTTTTGGATTCATTAGCTGTCAAATAGATAGTTTATTGGGGGCAACACTTGAACGAAAAAACTATATCTCTAAATCAACTGTTAACCTCACAGCGATAAGTATATCAGTTACAATATTTGGAGTGATATTATGGATGATAAAATTTTGATAGTAATTTTTGATGGAATAGGTGACAGACCTGTGGAAAAGTTCGAGGGTAAGACACCTCTTGAACAAGCCTCTACTCCCAACCTTGACGAATTAGCATCTAAAGGTATTTCAGGTTTGATGGATACGATATCTCCAGGAGTTAGACCTGGAAGTGATACTGGACATCTTGCAATATTAGGATATGATCCTTATGAAGTATATACCGGTAGAGGTCCTTTCGAAGCAGCAGGAATCGGTGTTGAATTGGAACCTAACGACGTAGCTTTTCGATGTAATTTTGGAACCTACGAAGATGGGAAAATCGTTGACAGAAGGGCCGGAAGGATAAAAGAAGATACTGATGAAATTGCAAAGGTTATCAGAGAAGAAGTTTCATTGGATGTAGATTTTGAATTTGAACATGCTGTTGAACATAGAGCTGTACTGGTTCTTAAAGGAGAGGGCCTTAGTGGAGATATAATTGATATAGACCCTCATGAGACTGGAGTAGATTACCATAAACCTAAAATGTTAGTTGATTCACCTGAAAATCAAAAAACAGCAGATATCTTGTCAGATTTTACCCAACAAACAATAGAAGTTTTAACTGATCTTCCTATCAATAAAAAAAGAAAGGATGCAGGAAAATTACCTGCAAATATAATCTTATCAAGAGGGGCTGGGAAAGCACCAAAAATGAAGGATTTGAAAGAACTTAAAGGAGTGAAAGGAGCTGCCATATCTGGTATTCCTCTTGTAAGAGGGGTTTGTCGGTTAGCTGGTATGGATATCATTGATGTACCCGGTGCTACTGGCGGTATGGATACAGATGTAGAATCTATTATGAAAGCAACCCGTGACTCACTTGAAGATTATGATCTTTTGATGGTTAACATCAAAGGTACCGATCTTTCAGGACATGATGGTTTACCAGAACAGAAAAAAGATTTCATCGAAAAAATTGATGATTCGATCAAAACGTTTGATGAGATAAAGAACGTTTACTGTGCTTTCACAGGAGACCATTCCACACCTGTTTCGATAATGGACCACAGTGGTGATCCTTTACCTTTGACTATATGTGGTGAACAGGTAAGAGTAGACGACGTTACAAAGTTTAATGAAAGAGCGTGTTCTAAAGGCGGTTTATGTAGGATAAAGGGAAAAAACCTTTTGAATATCCTGTTAGATCTTAGTGATAGGGCTGAAAAATTCGGTGCTTAGCGTTTGTAACCTATATCCTGGAGAAGATTTTTTCTCCACTCTTTATCTTCTTCTTTTTCTACACTTACTGTTGGTTTTCCATCTATAACTCCGATTATACCTCTTCCTTCATCTGTTTCTGCTATTAAGACTTCCAATGGGTTAGCAGTTGCACAGTATATCCTGCAGACTTCCTGCACATTCTTCACTGCGTTTAGTACATTTATTGGGTATGAACCGTTTATAATTATTATAAATGAATGACCTGCGTTTATTTCTCTAGCATTCTTAATGGCTAGTTCTTCCAGGTCTTCATCTGTCCCGTCATACCTTACTAATCTATCACCAGAAGCTTCACAAAATGCTATTCCAAATTTAATTCCTGGAACTGATGTTACGAGAGCTTCATAGATATCTTCAACAGTTTTGATAAAATGACTCTGTCCTAGAATTATGTTCATATCCTCTTCCTTCTCAATTTTGACCCTCTTTAACTCCATATTATCATAAAATAATACAAGAAAGAGGTAATTAGATTTAACGCTCACTATTCGTCTTGCTTATTTTCTTTTTCATTCTTATCTTCAAATATGGGTTTCTCTTCTTCTTTCGTTTGATCGACTTCCTCGATAGCTTTTTTGGTCTTCATCTTTTCCTGATTCTCTAAGTATGATTCTACATCAATTCCGCATTCTGGACAAGTAGTTTTGCCTTCCATTAAGGCTCCACATTGAGGACAGTAATCTTCTAACTCTTCTTCCTTTTCTTCCAGACCCTCTGTGCTCTTTTCTCTACTTGTAGCCATTCGTTTTCTCCACCACAACATGCCTATTATTAAGACAAAAAATAGAAAAGTTGCTATCAACTGTTGAATCATTATAACCTGATAGGCATCAAGTCTACTTATAGTGAAAGGACCAAAGTTAGAGTCTGTTTCCTCCCACTCCACTGTACCTGAAGTTTTATTCTTTCTGATAGAGAAATAGTGAGAGTATAATCTATCCTCCATATCATTGTCTTTGAGGTTGAAAAGATAATAATATTCAGAATTATTTAATTCGACCATTTGGAAAGACTTATCATTTCCATCTTCGGGTGTAGTGGTAGTTATCCATGTTATGTTTAGAAAAACAGTATAATTATCAGTTTCGATATGATCAGTGTTAAGATCGACGGTAAAATTAAATTTTGTTTTTTGTTCTCCATACACTTTATCGATAGTACCGTTGGAAAAAGTTTCTGATGATAACTCACCTGGTTCTTGAGAGAAGTAAATAGCTTCGACTTGATAAGCTGTAAAAGTAAAACTTACTAGTAATATTGCGATGATACCTGTTACAAATATTTTCTTCATTCTTTTTTCTTTGAATAATTTATAAGGTACTAACACAGCGATAGCGGGTATGACTAAGTTAAGAAAACATGGATTAAAGTAAGAGAGTAATATTATTATAGGGAGTGAGAACGCGTATATATAAACTACATATTTTAATATTGCAAATTTTGAATCTTCTGGTTTTTCAAATCTTGAGGATAATTTTTTGAGAATTTCCTTGTAACTATTCTTATCCATCTGTTTCTACCAATTCTTTGTAATTACACATATGTAATATACTTTTTTATTATATTACTTGATTTCCGCCTTTATATACGCTTTCTACTAAGTTAACACCAAAATGATAAGGTAAATGCATAATATTTGGAACCTCTAAAATTAGAAAATCAGCTTTGTACCCTTCATCTAAAACACCGATATACTCTCTATCTATTGCATATGCTGAATTTACTGTGCAGGCAGTAAGCACTTCTTCTGGTTCCATCTTCATCTGTAGGGATGCTAAGGTAATTATCATCTGCATCGATTCTGTCCAACAATTTGGATTAAGATCTGTTGCAAGTGCTATTGGTACATCATTTTCGATCATCTTTCTTACTGGAGTGTACTCATCCTCCATCAGCATAAAAGGTGTTCCAGGTAAGGATATAGCTATCGTCCCTGCTTCTGCCATCTTTTTGATATCTTCCATACTTGTCTTTACTAAGTGTTCTGCTGATATTGCTCCTATCTCTGCAGCCATCTTACTGCAGCCTATGTTCTCTATTTCATCAGCATGAACTTTTACTTTCATTCCTAAATTCTTTGCTTTTTTGAGTAATTTTTTACTCTCTTCAGAATCAAAAACACCCTTTTCACAAAAAACATCACAGAACTCTGCTAAATCATTTTCTTTAATCTGTGGGAGTACTTCTTCAACACAGTAATCGATATATTCTCCTGTATCATCAAATTCAGGAGGAAGAGAATGTGCACCAAGGTAAGTTGGAACAAGGTCTATCGGATGTTCTTCAGACATCTCTTTGATAACTTCTAAACTTTTTACTTCGTTATCTAGATCCAATCCATAGCCACTTTTTGCTTCTGCTGTGGTTGTACCGTATTTAAGCATCCTGTCCATCCTTTTCTTCATCACTTCCTTCAATTCATCTTTAGAAGCGTTTCTCGTGGCTTTTACAGTTCTAAGAATTCCTCCTCCTGCTTCTAAAATCTCCATATACGTTTTACCTTTAATCTTCATTATCAATTCATCTTCTCTTGAACCTGAGTATACAAGATGTGTGTGTGGATCTACAAATCCCGGGATTACGGCTTTTCCAGAAGCATCTACCACATTATTAGCATCATATTTATTTTCGATTTCTTCTGTAGTTCCAACATCTACAACATTACCATCATCAACAGCGAGAGCACCATCTTCTATAAGACCTGTATCTTTCATTTCCTCTTCAGTTCTTGCCCTATTTGGTCCTCTCATAGTGTGTAATTCTGAACAATTTTTAACTATCAGATCGATCGACATATTAAATCATCATTAGATATAGATATAAGATATTTATCGTTGACTACTATAACAGAAAAATTAGAACAAGAAATACCAGATAAACACAACTACTCCAATTATAATGGCAATAATAGCCCAAATCTGGCCTATAGTTATTAAAAGATACAGTTTTGCTTTCTTCTCAGGAGTGTCGAAATACTCCTCTATTAGATTTTTCAATCTACCACCAATAGTTAATTTATTGTTCCTTCTCTTCTAAAATCGATTTTATCTTCTTCCTTCTGAAGAAGTCCTCTCTTTCTCTTTCTTCTAATTGCCTTTCTATATATTTTATAGTAGCTTCAAGTTTGGGTATGTAGTTGTATTCCAAAGAATTGACTCTTCTTTTTGCTTTTTCGATTTCATCTGCTAACTTATCCAATTTACCTTCCACTTCAGATAATTTTAATGAAATCTCCAAAGCCTCTCTGAAATCGTCAACAGTTTCGTCTAACTTAACTGTTGTATCTGCATAACCATAGAACTTTTCATCAGGAACTTCTGGCTTTAACTCAGGAACTTTCACTCCCATTATATTGGAAGAGTCGATCTGAACACCTCCCATAGGTACTGCACCGTTAGCTATAGATTCTATTTCCCCTTTACCCATGAGCATCTGTGCTTCTATCAAAGAGTCATAGCTGGTTTCTAGTTTCTTCTCAAGATCATCTCTAAGTTCTTTTCTTCTATCGACTATATTGAAAAATTCGTTGATGAGAGCGTCTTTCTTTTCACTCAACAGATCGTGTCCATTCTCAGCAAGCATCTTACGCTTTCTTATTCTGAGAAGTTCCATCCTTGTCGGTTTTACGTCCTCTAGTCTGTCAGCCATTGTTAACGCATGAGTAAAACCTATATTATATATTTTCTCCTTTTTTCTAGATTATATATACTTGATAACCATTTTAGTTTCAGGAAGAAAATCTAATTCACTAATCTCTCTTTTTATTTTCTTTTTATTCCAAAATTCTCCTTTTTGAAATTCTTTATCAAGTAGATCTATCGCATCGGGTTCAACCTTTACTTTGTACAGAGAGACATGTTCGATCTCTTCTGGTATATCTTTGACAAATTCTCCTAATTTCTCAAACTCTCCTACCGTATTGATCTCTTCTTTCATTTCGGAGATGAGTGCTTCTTCATAGCTTTCACCTGATTTCACATGTCCACCTAAAACTATACTCCAATATCCTGGGAAGAAATCTTTATCATCACTTCTTTTGGTCACGAGAATTTTATCATCCGATGAAAAAACGAAGAACATCATCGTCCTATGTCTTAATCTTTCATCATGAACTATATTTCGTAGTTTTTTATCTATAACTTCATTTTTATCATTTAACACATCAAGATATTCCATAATTTGGATAATAACATCATTTTATTAAAATAACACTTGTATAATCATGCAAATGTTTAAGTAAATCTATTTATTCGGGTTTTAAAATGTCAGATGGTAAAACTGATGAACCCTTTGGAATGAAAAACATACTTTCGGACCTAAAAATAGTATTGAAATATAAACAATTATCAATCTTATGCTTTGCTGTTTTTGTAAGCATGATTGGTTTTGGTCTTATCATGCCTTTTCTACCTATCTATGCTAGGGATTTTGGGGCCTCTCGAACTGAAATAGGCCTCATGTTAGGTTTATTTTCGATAGTCAAAATATTTATCGCCCCATTGGGTGGAAAGGCTGCAGATATGTATGGTAGAAAACCAGTTATGGTTTTTGGTATGGTTCTTTATGTTATTGTGATGTTTTTATTTGGAACAGCAGGATCAGTTTTTGAAGTTTTATTATATCGTGCTGGACAGGGGGCTGCATCAGGCCTTGTATGGCCTGTAGCTATGGCTTTTATTGGTGACATTGTGAAAGAAGAAGACCGAGGTAAAGCTATGGGTATATATTCCGTATCTTTCGCCACTGGTAATGCTACTGGTCCTATTTTAGGCGGTGTAATAGCCAGCTATTATTCGTTATCTGTACCTTTCTTTTTCACATCTGCACTAGCAGCAATAAGCGGTATATTACTTTATTTTGGAATTGAAGAATCATTTGCTGGAACAAAAAGTAAAGATTCAGTACATTCAAGAAAAAAGCGACCGTTCGCATTTTTAAAATTTAAACTTAGCGCAATTACTCCTCATCCAAAAACATTTTTAGGGCTAACTATAGGTTCATTTACCGTATTTTTTGGACTAGCTATGGTGTGGCCTATGTTGTCACTATTTGGAGATGAAGTACTTTTATTATCTGATCTTCAAATATCTGGCATATTTACACTCATAGGGGTGGTGCAAGCTATAGTTATGTTTCCTGCAGGTAGTTTATCTGATAGAATAGGAAGAAAAACATTGATAGTTGTTGGTGGAGTTTTTTCTTCATTATTTGCAGGAGTAATAGGCCTTTCAACAAGTTACATATTTATTATGGCTGCAGTGAGTGTATATACATTGGGAAGAGCTATGGCGAGACCCTCATTTCCAGCATTCGTCTCATCCCTTACCCCAACAAGACATAGAGGTAAAGGAATGGGTGTTTATAATTTTGCTCAAAATCTTGCATTTGCTAGTGGATCATTTTTGAGTGGATATATAGCCGATATGGTAGGCCTAAGAATACCTTTCTTCTTCGCATTAATAGTTGGTATGATAGGTGTACTATTCATTTATTTAACAGTGGAGGAACCTGAACATTTAGGTATAGAATGAAATTATTTATCACCATCAATTTCCTCAAAGAACCTATTTAGAAAATCGATCATACATTCATGTCTTTCTTCAGCTATTTCGTTACCCCTTTCTGTATTCATCTTATCTTTCAGTAAAAGCAGTTTCTCGTAAAAATGATTCAATGAAGTAGTTTCACTTTCTTTATAATCTTCAAAACTATCATGTAATTTGGGTAAAATATCAGGATCATACATCTTCTGTCCATTTTTGCCACCGTATGCGAAGCATCTAGCTATCCCTATAGCTCCTAAAGCATCTAAACGATCGGCATCCTGTACTATTTTTCCTTCGATAGAATCCATTTTAGATTCTGTATTCGCTCCTTTGAATGATATATTTTTTATTATTTTGATTATCTCTTGAACCCTCTCTTCATCTATATCTAACGATCTGAGATATTCCTTGATATCTTCAGAACTCTTTTTGTTTTCAATTTTCCAATCTATCAGATCATGTAAAAAGGCTGAAGCTTCTAGGACAAACAGATCTACATCTTTCTCTTCTTCAGCTATAGTTCTTGACATCTGCCAGACTCTTTCAGTATGATACCATCCGTGACCTGAACAATCGTTTTTTAAATTTTCTTTAACATATTGTTTGATTTCTTCCAACTTTTTATCCATTTAAAAAACCTGATTCAAACTTTATCACTTTCTCTCTTTGAATAATATTTTATATCTAGGTCTTCAAAGCCCTTTTTTTCAAAGAATTCCATCGCCTCAGGATTATCTGGTTCTATCAAGGCTGCCCATATCTTGAATCCATTATCTTCGAACTCTTGTTCGAGTAATTTCACAAGTTTTGTTCCGATGCCTTTACCTCTGTATTTTTCATCTACTGCTAATCTATTGATCCATCCTTTTCTTCCATCGTCAGTACCCACGATTATTCCTACCAATGTTTGATCATCGTAAGCCCCAATCCAGTATTCTGGTTGTTTTCTAATCTCGTTAGCAATTTTCTCTCTAGTATCTCGTCCTTCTGGCTTATATGGTAGATCGCACTCGTCCCACAGGTCCAGTATATCTTCGTACTCCTTTATTGATGGTGTTTTAAACTCTAGGTTCATATCTGGTTTAATCTAACAAATCTTTAATATATCCTTCGTCAACTTTCCAAGCAGGGTAATCAAGATGAAGGAGATAATAACTATACCTTTACTGCACGATCATCATGCGCATCTGAGCGGAAGAGCCGCTTATATAGATTGTGTCGATCTTTCAGATGTTAGAGATAAAGAGGAAGCTATCTCATCTATAATGAAAAACTGCTCAGATGAACAGATTAACGTTGTCCAGGGGTGGAACGACTCGTACTATTCTTTTAGTGATGCTGAACTTGAAAAGATGCCTCCAGCTTTCATATGGAACGTTTCTGGACACGGCGTAGTTTTCAATAAGAAAGCAGAACGTGAAGCAATAGACAAGTTTAACGATTCTATCATGATCGAAAATATGAAAGACCCGGACTGGGTGGAAAACAATCTCCTCAAGGTTTCAAAGTTAATGATGGATATAGAAGGAATAACTAAAGACAAGATATCTAGGACAAATGACTTTCTTCTAGAGAGGGGTATTTTCAGCGTCGACGACATGCTCATGCCCTCTGAGGAAACTTTTAAAATCTTCAGAGATTTGGATCTAGCGGAGAAAACGACTTTTTGGGCAGATTTAGATACCTATGCAGAGCTCGATGAAACCTCTAAAGAGAATATAGAAGGTATCAAGCTTTTTACTGACGGAGCGCTAGGACCAAGAACAGCTGCTTTGAATGGATCTTATATCGAAGGAGGGCACGGAGTTCTAGTTTATGAATTTGAAGAATTGAAATCAATTTTAGAAAGAATCGAGAAAAAAAAGATCGCTGTCCACGCCATTGGAGATAGAGCTATAGATATGATTGTCGATATTTTGCGGGAGATGGAAGAAGAAGGTTTAGGAGTACCTGAAACGCGTATAGAACACGCACAATTCATTGGTAAGGAAACCGCAGAGGAAGCAAAAAGTTTAGGCATAACTCTGAGCATGCAGCCCAACTTCAGTGTCGATTCAGAACAATACAGCGATAGATTACCGAAAAAATATCTAAGGATGAACAATCCTTTCAGAACGTTGATAGATGAAGTGGGATTCGTCCCCGGTGAGGATCTCGTTTTCGGCTCGGACGGTCTTCCCTATGGGGTTGAATATGCTTTAGAATCTGCACTTTTTCCGGTTTACGAAGGTCAAAAACTTACTATTGGAGAATTTGTGGATGGGTACTGCTTAGATAGAAAAGATAAAGGTGAGATCGAACTCTTCATAGATAAAGAGGAAGAAAGTGTTTCTGTAAAAGAGATCTTAAAATAGATGGTCAACCTTTCCTTAGATGGATCACGTCTCCGGAGAGAAATCTTCGCCCGTCCTGTAACACGAGCCTACCTTTTTCATCTATATCTTTGACAATACCTTCGAATTCTTCTTCTGCAGTCTTGATTCTGACTTTTTCTCCTATGGTGGAAGAGTAATGTATGTATTGAACCATGACATCTTCTATCTCGTAAAAATTGAAGACAATATCTTCCATCAAACTTTTTGGTGAGTGTTCAGCTTCAGTCAGTTCCGAAACGCAAGTACTGTCTTCTATAGGAGCGGAATTAACGTTCAAACCGATCCCGACTATCCCTCTGCCTTCTATAATTTCTGTCAAAATCCCGCATATCTTTTTTTCATCTACTAGAATGTCGTTGGGCCATTTGACTCCAGGTGTTATTTCCAGCTTTTCAAGTGTCATCGCCACCGCTACTGAAGTTTTCAGAGATAGGATGGGACCTTTTTCTATGCATAAAGAAAAGTAAAGGTTTCCGGGAGGGGATTTCCAAGAACGGTCTTTTCGTCCTCTACCTGAAGTTTGTTCTTCAGCCAACACAACAAAATCTGTAGATTCATTTTTGGCTATTTTCTTAGCTACATCGTTTGTAGATGTAGTTTTTTTTATTTTGTATATCTTTATTTGACCCACCTCTAATATCTCGCTTGTACTTATAAAGAACAGGAATTTTTACCCAAGCAGTCCTATCAGTACTCCCGCAGCAGTTGCAGACCCTATTACACCAGCAACATTAGGTCCCATCGCATGCATCAATAAATGACTGCTAGTGTCTTCTTCACGTCCCATTTTTTGAACGACTCTAGAAGCCATAGGTACAGCTGAAACACCAGCAGCTCCGATCATTGGGTTTATTTTACCTTTTGAGAATTTGTAATATATCTGTCCAAAAAGAACTCCTCCTGCTGTAGCTGTAGCGAAGGCAAACACACCTAAAAGCAGTATTTTCAAAGTAGAGATCTGTAGGAAAGTATTTCCTTTCATGAGGAAACCAACACCGAGACCTAAAAGTATAGTAGCAATATCCATAAGTGATTCACCACCAGTGTTTGATAATCTGTCCATGACACCAGAGGTCTGGAATAAATTACCGATCATCAACATCCCTACCAGTGGTAGGGCGTCAGGAACTAAGAGACCAACTATTATCGTAACTCCTATAGGGAATACTATCTTTTCCAGTTTACTCACTTCTCTCATCTTACCCATCTTTATCTTTCTTTGTTTTTTCGTTGTAAGTGCTTTTATTATTGGAGGTTGAATTATAGGTACAAGAGCCATGTAAGAATAAGCAGAAACTGTAACTGCAGCGATTATTTCTGGTCGCTCACCTACTAGTCTGGTGGCAGCATATATCGCAGTTGGTCCATCTGCACCGCCTATTATACCTATCGATGCAGCAGCACTAAGATCAAAACCAATTATGACAGCTAACCCCAGTGCTAAAAATATACCTACCTGTGCTGCAGCCCCAAGTAAAAAAGTTTTAGGATTAGCCAATAAAGGTGAGAAGTCTGTCATCGTTCCTATCCCCAAGAAAATTATCAATGGTATAACTCCTGTAGAAATGAGTTCGTTATAGATGATATACATAAATCCTGGACCTATTTCACTACCTGGTGGGGCTGTTATCCCGGTTAAAGGTAAATTTGCCAGGATTACTGCAAAACCGATAGGCCCAAGAAGTAAAGGTTCCATCTTCTTTGAGATTGCTAGAAAAAGTAGTAAAAGTCCAATTAATATCATCAAGGCATTTTGCCAGGTTAATGCTAAAATTCCCATATCAATCATATTACTTTCCACCCCTTGACTGTAAAGCTGCCACTATTGCTGCTACTTTTTCTTCTTCTATCTCCTCTTTCCCGGTAAGAAATTTATTAATTATATATCCAAAAAAGTATGTAGAAACAGTCAGTATACTGAGTGTTATAAAGACCACACTTAACCCTATCACAATTATTTCTATTGCAGTCATGTTATCCTACCATAGTTGCTATAAGGTCTCCTTCTTCCAGGTCTTCTCCTTTTTTAACATTGATGTTTTTAACTGTACCATCTTTAGGAGCCTCAACATCATTTTCCATTTTCATTGCTTCCAGTATCACTATCGGATCTCCGGATTTTATCTTTTGACCTTCTTCTACTTTTATATCTATTATTGTTCCAAGCATCGGTGAAGTTATTTTTATTTCTTTAGCATCATCTTGAGATTGGGTTTTTGGTTTACTTTTACTCCTTTTATCAGAGGTTAATATTGATACGTGGTATTTCTCTCCATTTACGATTATACTTTCTTTATCAGGCATCTCTACGTTAAAACTTTCATCGTCAACTTTTACTTTGCCTTTATAAGGATACTCGACTTTTTCACTCTTTTCTTCTTTACTTTTTTCAGATGGCGTTTCCAGAGGAAGATCTTCTGAATGAAATTCTGCTTCTACTTCTCCCTTAAGGAATTTTAAACCAATATCTGGATAGATAGTATAGGTTAAAACGTCCTCTGGTTTCTTTAAAAGACCCATATCCTCCAGCTCATCTTTTCTCTTCTTAAATTCTGGTTCGAGTAAACTTGCGGGTCTTTCATCTATAACTTGGTCTTCCCAATCAGGACCGAGTATTTTTTCATACATCTCTTCTGATATCTCTCCAGGTGGTCTACCGTACATACCTCTAAAGTATTCTTTTGTTTGATTAGTGATCTTTTCATATCTGCCGAATTTTACATTCATAACAGCTTGAGTTCCTACAACTTGTGAGGTGGGTGTTACTAAAGTCGGGTAACCAAATTCCTTCCTAACTTTTACAACTTCTTTTAAAACCTCGTCATATTTATCAGCAGCACCCTGCTTTTCAAGTTGACTGACCAAGTTGGAAAGCATTCCACCAGGTATCTGATGCATGGTCACAGAAGGGTCTAATCTTAAAGCTTGACTACGATGAAGATGTCTGTATTTATCCCAGATCTCATTGAAATATTCCCGTATATCCATAAGTAGTTCCATATCATATCCAGTATCATATTCCGTATCTTTAAGTGCTGCAGTAACCGATTCTGTAGGTGGCTGACCAGTAGCTCCTGTAAGAGACGAGATAGAAGTATCTAAGATATCGACACCAGCTTCACATGCTTTCATATATGCCATTCCAGTCATACCTGAGGTTTTATGACTGTGGAGATCGATAGGTATCTTTATCCCAGCATCTTTACATCCTTTGATTATTTCAAAAGCTCTAGTGGGGGAGATCATACCCGCCATATCTTTTATACAAAGGGAATCACAACCCATCTTTTCCAATTCTTTGAAATCTTCAACGTAACGTTCTACGGTGTGAACAGGTGATATAGTATAGCACAAGGAGCCCTGGACATGTCCTCCAACTTTTTTTGCTGTTTCGATGGGAACTTTCATGTTACGCAGGTCGTTCAGAGCGTCAAAGATCCTAAAATTGTCACAACCGTTTTTGTAGGCTAATTCTATAAATTTTTTTACAACATCATCCGGAAAATTCCGGTATGCAACTATATTCATAGCCCTTTCCAGCATCTGTAAGGGTGTGTTTGGTAGGTGTTCGCTCAAAGTATTGAGTCTTTCCCAGGGATCTTCATTTAGATATCTTATACATGCATCGAATGTAGCACCACCCCATACTTCTAAAGAGAAAAAACCCACCTTATCCATCTTATCGCATATTGGAACCATATCTTCAGTTCTTAATCTTGTAGCTAAAACGGACTGGTGTGCATCTCTAAGTGTCTGGTCATGTAATTTTACCATCTTTTTCCACCTTATAATTTAAAATTTTTCCTCGATATAACTCAACTTGAAACTGTAGTAGGTAAAATTATGTTATATTATAAAATGTTTTATACTTGGGATTTCGTAGATAATTTTTTTCGAAATTTGTTCAAAATAATGATTATATAAACATAGAAATTATCTAAGTTTAAAATTATTATCAGAACATCTCCAAATGATTTAAATACAATTTTAAGATGGGGGTCAATGTGGTCTAGATGCCTGAAGAAGAAAAAATTACTGTTAAGAAATTTAGAAATTCACTTGATAAAACTCTTAAGGGTCATGACGGTATTAAGGATAACATCGAAAGAGAACAGATGATCGAAGAAAGTGTTGAAAACGATGAGGTTTTTGTCAGTAAAAATGGTGCATTAGCAACTTGGACCCCACTAGAATCAACTGGTAGAAGTCCAAAAGACACTATGATCGTCAGAAGGCCAGAGAGTGAAGAGAATATCGATTGGGATTCACCAAATAATATACCTTTAGATCCAGAAACTTTTGAGATGGCACTTCATGATGCTTTAAAGACTATAAATGAGAAAGACAAATTATACATCACAGATAGAGTTATAGGGGCAGATTCAAATTGGGCCATGCCGACCAAAACGATCACGGATTATGCCATGCATGCACTTTTCACTCACAACATGTTCAGACCTGTGCCTGATGACATCGATAAAAGTATTTTTTCCGATGAAGAATTTGTTTTGATAGCTTTACCTTATGACAAGTTAAATAGGGAAAGATATGAAGGCAGATTAAGGAAAACAGAAGAAGGTAAAACATCGAAAATGCTCGTAGCAATGGATTTTGATAATAAGATCGGTCTTGTTTATGGGTCTGCTTATGGTGGTTCAGTTAAAAAACTGATGTTCACTGTGATGAATTATCTCTTACCTAAAGAAGGAATTTTACCTATACATTGTTCAGCAAACGAAGGAGAAAATGGAGATTCTGCTCTGTTGTTAGGTCTTTCAGGTACAGGAAAGACAACACTTTCAGCGGATCCAAGCAGAGCATTACTAGGTGATGATGAACACGGTTGGGGAGATAACGGGATAGCTAATTTTGAAAATGGTTGCTACGCAAAGATGATCGATATAGATAAAGAGAAAGAACCTGAGATATACGATGCAGTCATGCACGAGGATGATTGGAAAGAACATGGATCTATTGTAGAGAATGCTATGATGTATCCAGACGGGACCTTCGATTTCTATGATGATAGATTGACAAAGAATTCGAGAGCATCTTATCCCTTGAAGTATCTATCCAATATCAAACCGGAATCAAGATCTGGTCATCCTGAAACAATATTGTTCTTAACTGCAGATGCTAATGGAGTCATTCCACCAGTGGCAAAATTAACCCAGAAACAAGCCATGCTTTGGTTCTTGATGGGTTATACCAGTAAGTTAGCTGGAACAGAAACAGGTATCGACGAACCGGTATCAGTCTTCTCAAGATTCTTTGGAGAACCGTTCATGCCCAGGAATCCAGATGTGTATGCAGAGATGCTCGGGGAGAAGATGGAAGAACATGGAACCAACGTATATCTGATAAATACAGGTTGGACTAGCGGTCCTTACGGTAAGGGTCGCAGGATAGATATCGATTATACTCGGTCGATGGTCGATGCAGCATTGAATGGAAAACTAGAAGATGTTGAATATAGAAGACATCCATTCTTCAAAGTGATGGTTCCAAAAGAATGTCCTGATGTGCCGAATGAAGTGCTTTGGCCTAAGAACACATGGGATGATAAAGAGAAATATGATGAGAGAGCGGAGGATATAGCTAATGATTTCAAGGAGCACTTTGAAAAAGCATATACAGACAAAGATATCGATGAAGAAGTGGTAGAACAGTGTCCAGGTATGTAAGGAAAACCCTTTTTATTTTTTTTACACCTTTCCCTCTAATTCAACATTTAAGTTCTGTCTGTTCATATTATCTAAAATAAGCCTTGATTCTCTCATCAATTTATCCGATTTTATTGTATCTCCTTTTTCCTTATAGATGAGTGCTAATTCCTGCTTATATTCTGCAATTTTGAATGATATATCAAGTTCTCTAAGAATATCTATAGATCTCTTTAATTTTTCTATAGCCTTTTCATAATCACCTTCTGTTTTCGCGATGATACATTCAACTTTGTACACAGCGGCTAGGCCAGTTTTGTTATCTGTAGTTTTTAGAACTTCTTTACTCTCAGCTAAGTAACTTTTTCGCCTCGGTTATGTTTGAAGTCTTAGTCAATAGATCTGCCGCATTGAATGAACTCCAACCGATGAATATTTTGTTGTCCAATTTTTCTGAATATTCCATAGATCTGTCAAAACTATCTTTTGCCTTACCCCACTCACCGTTCTTCATGTACTGGTTTCCCATCCTGTTATAAACTTCACTTAGATCATTGTAATCCTCTAGAGATTCAAGTATTGGAATGCTCTTTTCCAAGAATTTTATTGAGTTTTCATGATCTCCGATTAGAGAGTAAGTACTCCCTAACTCAAAATAAGATGAAACTAAGATCCTTTCATCACCGATTTCTTCAGAGCAATTTATTGATTTTTTGTAATGATCTACCGATTCGTCGAATTTATTGTTATTTTGCTTTATATATCCAATATTTCTTTCACATCGTGCAATTCCATTTTTATCTTCTAAATCTTTGTAGATTTCTACCGCATTTTAGGTTTTTCTTAGACCTTCTTCAAATTCTCTAAGGTCAATATAGTGGTTACCCAGGTTGAAAAGACCTTCTGCTTTATTTTTATCATCATCTATCTTATCTGAAATCTCTATGATCTTTTATCTCACTTGAATAGTAATTTTCTATAACTGAACCTATTTTTTGATGATACACTCTTTTTCTGCTCTTCCCCATGTTATCTAGTAAAACAGATCGAGTATGTAAGTGAGTGAATGTGTATATCTCTTCATCCGTACCTTCCTTCTCTTTAATAAGGCCATAATCTATCAGTTTATCGATTCCATCTAAAAGGTCTAAAACATCTATTTTCATCACTCTTTCTAAAACTTCAAAATTGAACTCGCTTCCTATCAGAGAGGAAGCCATCAATATCTTCTTTTCTTCCTTATCTAGCTCATCTATTTTTCTTTTGATTATATCTTTTATAGAGGTTGGTATCGAAATATCTGAGATCTCCTTTCTGTAGTCAGATATTGATGTTTCTCCTTCTAATAAACCATCATCCTTTAATGAGTTGATAAATTCAACGATATAAAATGGGTTACCTTCGCTTTGATTGTATAGTGACCAGATAAATTCTCCTGGCACATCTTTTTGATCGGTCATCTTTTCGATAAGTTCAGTAACATCATCTTGATCCATCTTTGGTATATCGATGATATCTAAAAGTTTCTCTTTTTTTCATTCGTATCAAAATGTTCTGTAAGGGATTTTCATTTTGCTTTCTTTTGAGTTCTTCAGGACGATATGCTCCTAAAATCATAACCTTGTTATCAGTTATGTTTCGAGATAGATGATGAAGAAGTTGAGATGAAGATTCATCTATCCACTGCAGGTCGTCCAAAAATAATACTACAGGACTTTCCTTTGAAGTATCTAATATAAAATCAGTTAGCTGGTTGAACATCATCTCTCTTTTTGAGTCTTTAGATAATTTTTTACTGCCTTTGTTTTCTTCCTCTCCAGTACCTATAAGCCCAAGATGGCTTCGTCCCTGTTGAGAAGAACTCAGCCCTCTTTGTACCATCAATCCTAGATTTGAGGTCTGTTCTTTTTCTTCATCTACCTGTTGTTGATCAAAATGACCTTCAAGTGCGTCGTAAAAAGGTATGTATGGTTCTGAAGTTTCGTAATAGAGACATCTTCCTTGAAAGACCTTAAATCCCTCTCTCACACATCTTTCGATAAACGTTTCAGCGACTTTTGTCTTCCCGATTCCTCTTTCTCCTTTCAAAAATACTACTTTTCCATTACCATCGATCACATCATTTTTTGTATCGTTTAATCTACCTAGGATTTCTTCCCTATCAACAAAAATAGATTCTCGTTTACTATTCACTTGGCCACCGAATCGATTCGTTTGCGTAAAGAAAGTAATTAAATTTATTAAACTTTACTAACGGATAAATAAATTTATAATAAATAACTTTCACTAATCTCCCCTCTTAACCTTTAAGTAATCCCTCTGGGATGTTGATTCGAATGCTTAAAGATCTATACGATATCTTAGATGAGCTAGATAGTAAACCAGATGATTGGGGTAAACCACAGTTCACTCAGGGCAGATATTATGACCCTGTTACACTCTCTAAAGAGAATTTTAATCCATTTGAATTTAGGTCCGGGAATAGGGCGGTAGCTTCAGTCGATGGTGGTAACAACAAGATATACGAATCACCGACAGATTCTGTTCATCTTTTGAAAGTATATTTCAACTTGTTTAAAGGAAATGAGAGAAAATTGAATGTGGATCCGTTCACCTCTTATTTGATTTGTAGAAAAGACGATGACCGAGTGAAGGTGGAACTGAAACCATTGAACGAAACTATACCGATCGAGAAAAGTGATTATTCGATAAATAAAGATGAACTGGAAGATGGCAGTCACAGTACTGCAGCACAGACAGTTCGTAAATATTTAGAGTGGAAGACTTTGAAGTATGTCTCTGAAGAATATTTAGAGGAAGGAGATATACTGATAAGAGATGGTGTTCTACAGACTTCTGTTGAAGATGAAAGAAGATATGCTGAAGAAACATACGAAAGCGTAGTTGATAATGGAGTTAATTTAGTGGGTATTGCTAAAACCAGTTCTCTTATGACAGATAAAGGGTATCCCCTGATAGCTTCTGTTCAGGAGTTATCTGAAGATTTTAGAGATGAATTATGGTACTATCATCCTATAGCTGAGAATGAGCATCCAGATCATAAAGGAGATATGTTTGTCGTCAAGTATCACCCCTCTTCAGAATATGCTTTTAGAACTGAATTTTATAGAGAATTCGAATCACCTATAGAAGATGTGTTGGGTCATATAGCTGAGCATGCTAAGGATCCTATATTTTTAGGATATCCATACTGTTTGGTGGATGCTGATAAAAGAGCTAGAGTAACGGATGAAGAAGTTAAGTATCTGAAAAATATGGGTTCTAATAAGATGAGTTCATCGGTCAGATACAAGGTTAATTGTTCAAATGCTCACGATAGATTGAGTAATTTATGAGGTAAGATAAAATGCCGATAGGTCAGATAATTGGAGGAGAATATGGTGAAGTCCTGATAAGACAGAAGAGTGGCGAGACTATCGAGATAGGAGACTTACTTTCGATTAATGATATGATAATGCAGGTTCACGATCTTTCTTACGGATCTTTGCTCGAAGATGATGATCTTGCTAGGATGAGTGGTATGGAATTGGAGGGTTATGAAGAAACAAGCCTGATGGAAGAAGAGATAAGGAACTATACTTATGCTAAAGCCAAACCTCTAGTCCAGATAAGAGACGATGAGCCAAAGATACCCAAAACTTTACCAAAATTTTTTGGAAGTTTGGATAGAGTTGATAAGGAGAATCTTCATTTTTTGGAAGAACCTGAAAACAGTCTGTATTTAGGTAAGATAAGGAGTGGAACTCAGGTTTTAGATGTTCCCATCTATATAAATGGTAAAAAAGCTCTTTCTCATCATATTTTGATACCTGCGACCACAGGTAGAGGAAAGAGTAATCTGGTTAAAGTGATGCTCTGGAACCTAATTCCTAAAGAATACTGTGGTGTATTGGTAATAGATCCACACGATGAATACTATGGTAGAAATGAAAAAGGAGCAAAGGACCATCCCGGTGCAGATAAGAAAGTTGACTATTACTCTACAAATCCACCTAAGGGTGGTATAAGTTTAAGGATCAATGTATCCGTTCTAAAACCCTGGAACTTGAATGGAATAGTCGATCTGAGTGACGCTCAAAGTCAGGCCATGTATGTTTTCTATCAACATTATAGGGATAACTGGTTGGAAGCTATTTTGACTGCTACTTCAGAAGAGATAAGCGGGTATGGTGTACAGGAAACAACACTTGATGCTTTGAGAAGAAAATTAAAGCTAACGTTTGACCTTGGTGTTAAAAATGGCGAAGTGAGAACTAAAGGCAATATTTTTGTTACAGATGGAAGTGAGAGCTTAGTTGATGACGTAGTGAATGCTATCGAAAAGGGTAAGAAAGTGATCCTCGATACAAGTTCGATGCCGCAGGATAAAGAACTACTGATCGCAGGTATCATCACAGATAGACTGTTTAAAAGATATAAAGGTTATAAGGAGAAAGGTGAATTGAAAGACAAACCTACAGTGAGCGTGGTTATAGAAGAAGCTCCAAGAGTTCTTGGGGATAAAACCGGTCGGAACGTGTTCCATCAGATCGCTAGAGAGGGACGTAAATTTAGAGTCGGCTTAATAGCTATCACTCAATTATCGAGTATGATCCCTAGAGAAATACTAGCGAACATGAACACTAAGATAATACTTGGTAACGAGATGAAGAGTGAGAGAGACGCTATTATCGGTAGTGCTGCTCAGGATCTATCTAAAGACAGTAAAAACATAGCCAGTTTGGATAAAGGAGAAGCTATAGTGAGCAGTATATTTACTAAATTCGCAGTTCCTATAAAGATAGATTTCTTCGGTGATGTTGTTGAAGAGAGCGAAGATGAGAATAGTAATAAAAAACTGGAATTCTTCGGGTGATATGGTTGGTAAAATTTTCACATATAGCTGATTGTCATTTGGGTGCATTCGGAAGGAATCCAGTATTGAGAGAGTACAATCTTAAGGCCTTCGAAAAAGCTGTTGAGATCAGCATAGAAAGAGAAGTTGATTTTATTATTATAGCTGGTGATCTATTTCATAACCCTCATCCTGATATGGATATCGTAAACAGAGCCGTTAAGTCGCTTATGAAGGCTAGAAAAAATGGTATAAGCGTTTATTCTGTTTATGGGTCTCATGATTTTAACATCTCAAGGGCTTCCCTGATAGATGTATTAGAGAGCGCAGATGTGTTCAAAAAAGTAGTTCATTACTTGGATGATGAAGGAAGTTTAGAGCATGTAAAAGATCCTGCCGGAGTATCTATTGCGGGATTGAGCGGACGTAAGAACAGGATGGATGTTAGTTATTATCAGAATCTGAATTTTAAAGAACCAGATGATGAATCGATATTCGTTTTCCATTCACCTATAACTGAGATGAAACCTGCAGATATACACGAAGAAAAGACAGTCCCTAAATCTTCTTTACCTGAAGGATACAAGTATTATGCAGGGGGCCATATCCACAGGAAACTAGTTGATGATAAAGGGGGCGTTCCTATAGTTTATCCTGGTCCGACTTTCGGTTCGTCTTATACTGATATAGAGAAAGATATCCACAGAGGGATGTTTATCGTTGAGGAATGGAAGAAAGAATACATACCAATAGAAGTAGCTCAAATAAGAAGAGAAATTGTAGATGCCGATGGATGGACCATAGATGAACTTGAAGATGAGTTATTGAATATATCTGGAAATGATATAGAAGATGATGTTGTACTTCTTAAGGTAAAAGGAACACTTTCAGAAGGATATCCAGAAGATATAGACTTCAGTAGGATCAGAAAAAGGATGGAGGAAAATGGGGCAGAAACTGTTTATCTTAACCGCAGGAACTTAGAGGGAAAAGAAACAGAAAGGATCAAAGTTAAACAGGAGGAGGAAGAAGAGCTGGAAGAAAGGGTTCTTACCGAATATACTTCTCCAGATAATGTTCCAATTCAGTTCGCCGAAGATCTGCTTAAAGTTTTGAAGGAGAAACAGAAGGAAGGTGAAACTCAATCTGATTATGAAAATCGTATATGGGAAGAGTCAAGGCATATTCTTCAAAATATAGATGATTATAGAGAGAAGGAAGAAGAAAGGTCTAAAGAAGAGAAATCAAAAAAAGGAGGTTCTGAGAAAATTTCTCCTGATGAAGAATCTCAGGAAATTGAAAAACAGAAAGATGAAAAGAAGAAACAGAAAGGCCAGATAACACTTTCTGATTTTGGAGGGAATAACTGATGCTTCTTAAAAGAATGAAAATTGAGAATATCCGAAGTTATAAAAGTGAAACGATAGATTTTGAGGATGGAGTTTTGATATTTCAGGGTGATATCGGTTCTGGAAAATCATCTATTTTATATTCCTTAGAATTTGTTTTGTTTGGCGGTACTGAAAGAAATTTCTATGATAAAATCATGAGACATGAAGCAAAGAAAGCCAGTGTTGAATTAACTTTCGAAGTCGATGACATTGATTATACAGCTTTCAGGAGTATAAAGAGAAGGAGTGATGCTATCCATGCTGACGAATCTTACATAGAGCGAAACGGCACTAAGATGGAACTTTCCTGGCAGGATATGAGGGAAAAGATAGTTGATCTTCTTGAGTTAAGAGAGGGTGCTAGAGGTAGTGTAGATACATTCCATATGTCGATTTATACTCCACAAGAAGAGATGAAAGCGATCCTTTCGATGAGAGACGATGAAAGATTAGAATCTATAAGGAAGATATTCAATCTAGAGGATTATAAGCGGGCTGTAGATAACATCAGAGTCGTTAAGAAGGAGATAGACAACGAGATAACTAAACTCCAAACAAGGGCTGAAAGGATAGATGAAGTAAAAAAGAAATTAGAAGAGGATAAAGAAGAAAAGGAAGAAAAGAAAAAAGAAAGGTCTGATATCAAAACTAAATTGAAAGATAAAGAAGAAGAATTAGATGAGACTGAAGAAGCTAAAAATAAGATGGAAAAGCTACACGACAAGTTAAATCAATTAGAAAACAAAATCGAGAGAAAGGAAGATACTATCAGAGATTTAAAAGAAGATATCGATGAAATAAAAAAGGATCTAGATGAGATAAAAGAGGGGGAAGAGAGATTAGAAGAGATAAAGGAAAAAAAAGAAAGTTACGAAGAACTAGCCAAAAAGATTGATGATGTGAAAGAGATCATAGATGAAAGAGACAAAAAAGAGAGGAAATTAGATGCTTTGAATCTACGATTGAATAATCAAAAGGAAAAACTGGAGAAGATGGAAAAACACTCTGATAAATTGATAGAATTAGAAGAAGATATAGAAGATTTGAAACCTGAAATTGATAAATTAGAGTATAAAAATGAAGAAAAGAATGAGATACAGGATGAACTGAATGAAATCAAAGGGGATATCAAAGCACTGAATAAAGATATTCAGGATGCTGAGGATGAGATAAAAGAGATGAATGAACTTGAGGGTGAAGGAAAATGTCCTAAATGTAAACAGCCTATAACTCAGGATCATATCGACAAGATAATAGATGAATTGGAATCTAAAAAGAAAGGATTTATAGATGATAAAAGAGAACTTGTTGAAAGAAAAGAAGAGTTGAAAGAAAGACTCAAAGAATTGAAAGATGAGATCGAGAGTTTAGAGTCAAAAGAAAGAGATCTAGAGTATAAGAGAAAAGAAAAGAAAAGGCTCCAGGAAGAGATAGAAGACCTTGAAGAGATAAAGGAGAAGGTTGAAAATTATAAAAAAGATATCTCAGAATTAGAAGATGAGATCGAATCTTACGAATTCAGTAAAGAAGATTTAGAAGAGCTTGAAGAGAAAAAGAGAGAGCTCAGAAGATATAGAGATGAATATATAGGTTTGAAGGAGAAGGTGAGTAAGAAAGATACCCTTGTAAATAAAAAGAAGAATAAAGAAAATAGACTAGAAGAGACGAAAACTGATCTGAAAGATTTGAAATCTGATTATGAAGAAGTTTCTGAAGAGTTTTCAAAAGAAGAGTTCGAAGAAGTCAAATGTAAACATCAAGAACTATTGAGAGTTACTAGCCAACTGAAGGAAAGACATAAGAATATAAAAAACGAAATCGATAGAATAGAAAAAGAGATAAAAGAAAACAAAGAAGATATCGAAAAGATGGAGGAGAGCAGAAAGAAAGCTAAAAAGTATCAAAAGCTTCGTGCATGGATGACTAGTGATTTCGAGGAAAGTATAAAGGCTATGGAAGAAAGCAGGATGGCACAGATAAACAGAGATTTCGAGGATTACTTCCAAGGGTGGTTTAACGAGATCCTAGATGACCCAGATATCACAGCTAAATTAGATGAAAACTTCACACCTATTGTCAGAGTGCAGACGAATGAAACATCAGTCGATGACCTCAGCGGTGGCGAGAGAACTTCTGTAGCACTAGCTTACCGACTGGCGTTCAACACTATGATAAAGAAGGAATTAGGATTGAAAAGCAATCTGTTGGTCTTAGACGAACCAACCACAGGTTTCAGCAGAGAGCAATTAACTAGATTGAAAGATGTGATGGAAAAGATAACAGCTGATCAAGTGATCATAGTCTCTCACGAAAATGAGATTGCTAATTTAGCCGATGTTGAGTATTTAGTTGATAAGAAAGAAGGAGTTTCTCAGGTTACAAGGATAATATGACCTTAAAAGTCAAGATCTAAAATCTCTTTCATTTTTAAGCTGTCTCTATCCAGCTCTGGTGTTTCACATATTACCGTTATATCATAATCTTTTTCTTTCAGTACTGGTGCAAGCTGTCTAAAATCAGGTTGGTATTTTTCAAGATTTAGGTGTTCTTTTTCACCTGTATCGTTGTATTTGATCGAGGAAAAATGAGAATGTAATGAACCATCGTATATAGATTCGTATTTATTGAGTAATTCTCTAAAATCTTCTTCACCCTTCAGGATTCCATCATATCTCGCGTGATAATGTGCAAAATCGAGGACTGGAACTGCCATATCAGTCCTATCTAAAACTTTCTCTATCTCATCTAGGGTACCCCAACTTTTCTTTCTACCCATCTGTTCCAGGCCTATCTTTACGGCGAGCCCTTCTTCTTTTATCTTTTCAGCACACTCTACCACTCCATCACCAATAATCTCCGTTGCCTTTTCGCTGGACATGTTGGAATAATAACCTGCATGTATCGTTATGACTTTGGCTCCCATCAAATCACCCAACCTTGAACTTTTCATTATTCTCTCTTTACTTTTTTCTATAGTATCTTCATTCTTCGAATTGAGGTTAATATAATATGGGCCGTGGATACTTAAATGAATGCCGTATTTTTCAGCTTCTTCACCTATTTCTTTGGCAGTCGATTCTTTCATCCTTGCGCCTCTCACGAACTGAACTTCCATAGCATTCAGTCCTTCATCTGCAAGATATTTCATACTGTTCTTAGTACCGCTAATACCATGTGGAGTTCCACCGGGACCTAAACGTATCATACAATACTGAATTATGTTAAGGACTAAAAAGATTTTGAATTAGAAAAGGTTTATTTATGTGGTTACCGGTTTGAAAATCGTGAAAATAAAGAAGATGGAAAAGGGATCAGCCTATAATGGTAAACTCCCTTTAGGTTGTCAGCACTGTTGGAACGGCAGCAAGATGGTACTTTTAGTCACTGGTAAATGTAAAGGGGTTTGTTGGTACTGTCCCTTATCAAAGAAAAAAAAAGGTAAATCTGTCGTTTATTCAAATGAAAAATTTATAGATTCAAAAGAAGAGATATTAGAAGAGGCCGAGTTAATCAATGCGACAGGAACAGGGATAACAGGGGGAGACCCATTATTCTGTAATGAAACTTATGATTACATTGAGATGTTAAAAGCTTATTTTGGATCCGACCATCACATTCATCTTTATACTCAAATAACAAACATGGACAAGATAAGGAGAGCAATTGAAGCTGGATTGGATGAGATTAGGTTTCATCCACCTGTTGATCTATGGGAAACTATTGAAGATACAGAATATCCAATAGTAATTGAAGAACTACAAAAACTAGATGTTGATGTTGGAGTTGAAGTGCCAAGTATTCCAGAAGAAAAGCACGGCACGTATCATCTGTTAAGGAGACTAGGTCCCATAGTAGATTTTGCTAATTTGAATGAACTGGAGTTTTCATCTACAAATTGGAAAGAGTTAGTTCAAAGAGGTTACAAAAAGAAGAGTGATATCTCTGACGCTGTTGAGGAGAGTCAGGAATTTGCTATGAAGCACTTAAAAGAAGATTTTGATACATCCGTACATTATTGTTCTTCTTCTTTTAAAGATGGAGTACAGATGAGAAAAAGGATTCAAAGGAGGGCTAAAAACGTAGCTAAACCAGGCGAAATCATATCTGAAGATGGATTAGTAATTAAAGGCATAATACTAGCTGATCATCCAAGGGTGTATATTAGTGAATTAAAATATAAATTTGGAATACCAGATGAGATGATCTGGTATGATGTGGAAAAAGAAAGAATAGAGATGGCATTAGATATTTTGGATGAGATAAGCGATGAGATAGAATACGAGTGCTACGGGGTTGAAGAATATCCAACAGCGGACAGACTCGAAGTTGAAAGATGGCCTCTGAAATAAATAGAGAGCAAATCATTTATAATCCCGTTATTTTTGGAGTGTTGAGATGGTTAAAGATAGATTAAAGAAACTCTGGAATAAATTACTCGATTGGTATGCTGAAGAGAACATTAGCGAAGCTGTAGTAGCATTTTCCGGTGGAAAAGACAGTACCCTGGTTCTGATCTCAGCCATGGAAGTTTTAGAAGATATTAAAGCAGTCATAGTAGATGCTGAAGTCTATCCAGAAAAAGAGATAGAAAATGCAGTAAGTCTAGCTGAAAGATTAGGTGTGAATTATGAGGTAATTCAAACCTGTAAATTGGAAGATGAACGTTTCGCCTCTAATCCAGAAAATAAATGTTATTATTGTAAAAAACAAATGTTCGACTTATTGGAAGACGAAGGAAAGATACTGGAAGGAACTAATGCTTCTGAAGTTAAAGGACACAGACCGGGTTTTGAAGCGGTCAAAGAGCATGCTAGAGCACCATTATATGAGCTAGGGATAGAGGAAGAGGATGTTAGAGGTATTTTGGAATGGATTGGTATCGAGGTTTGGGATAAACCCTCATTTGCTTGTCTAGCTACAAGATTTCCAACTGGTGAAAGATTGACTGAAGAAAAATTAGATAGAGTAGAAAGAGTTGAAGATGGGATATTTTCTTTCGGTGTGAAACAATTGAGAGTTAGGGATTTTGGTAATACTGCTAGAATAGAGGTTTGGCCTGAAGATATGATGGTAATTTTAGAAAATAGAGAAAAGATAATTAAATCCCTTAAAGATGAAGGGTATGAAAATATATTTCTTGACCTAGAAGGTTATCGTACTGGATCTATATCGAAGTGATAAAGATGGAAGATGTTGAAGGATTATTGTTAAAATTTAAAGAAGGTGAAGTTGACCTTGAAACTGTGAAAGCAGCTTTGATGGAGTTACCGTATTTAGATTATGGAGATGTGAAAATAGATAATTTTAGAGAGATGAGGAAAGGACTTCCAGAGGCGGTATTTTGTCCAGGTAAGACTGAGGAGCAACTGAAGAAGGTTGCTGAAAATGGGGATCGATTTTTTACCAGGGCTACTCAAGAAAATTTTGAAGCTATAAAATCGGTCAGGGAAGATTCTGAATATCATGAAAGTGGTAAAATAGTCGTTGTAGGAGATGTTAAACAAGATGTGGAAGGAAAGGTAAGTGTTATCACAGCTGGTTCAAGTGACATCGCGGTAGCTGATGAAGCAGCTGTAACTCTTGAAAAATTAGGTTATGATGTTGATAGAATATTCGATGTTGGTGTAGCAGGAATTCACAGGTTACTACCTTTTATAAAGAAAATACGCGATTCTGATGCAGTAATAGTAGCAGCAGGTATGGATGGAGCTTTACCAGGTGTCGTCGCAGGTCTGGTTAGCAGTCCAGTGATCGGTATTCCGACCAGTGTTGGTTATGGCACAGCAAGGGAAGGTAGAAGCGCTTTAGAGACGATGTTGAACAGCTGTTCCACTGGTCTTGCTGTAGTCAATATAGATAACGGTTATGGTGCAGCTGCATTTGTTCACCATATGTTAGGAGATAGATAGGATGAAAATGGCTTATTTTGATCTAAGTTCAGGTATAAGTGGAGACATGTTATTGGGTGCATTTTTGGATCTAGGGGCATCTGAGAAAGTGTTAAACAAAGTGATAGATGAATTGGGTTTGAAAAATGTGAACGTATTGATCGAAGATAGAGGAGACCCATTGAGAGGTAAAGATGTCAAGATAAAATATGAGGACCAGCCACACAGACGATTGAGAACTATAATCAACATGATAGAAGATTCTGGGCTAAATGATTTTGTAAAGGAGAAGAGTGTAGAAACTTTTGAATTGTTAGGTGAAGCAGAAGCTAAAGTGCATGATATGGATAAGGATGAGATCGAATTTCACGAAGTGGGGATGATAGATTCGATAATAGATATAGTTGGGTCTATAGCTCTTTTCGATGATCTTGGATTTGATAGAGCATTTTGTTCTACGGTCAATTTTGGTAGTGGAACTGTGGACAGTGCACATGGAAAACTGAAAGTACCTGTTCCTGCTACTACCGATATAATAGAAGGGTTGAATATATTATTCACAGATAAAGAAGGAGAGCTTGTCACTCCTACAGGTGCAGCATTACTTAGAACATTAACTGTACAGAAAAATCCACCTGATCTTGACTTGGATAAGGTAGGAGTTGGTTATGGAAACCGAGAGATGGAAGAACCGAATGCGCTTAGGATTTTCTCAGGAAAAAGTGCCAATATGTGCGAATCGGTTTATAGATTAGAATTTTACATCGATGATATGAATCCAGAAGTGTTTTCTTATGCCTTAGGAAAAATAAGAGAAAAGGTTGTAGATGTCTATTATAAGAATGCTAGAGGAAAGAAATCCAGGGATGGATGGGAAGTTACTGTTTTGTGTAAAGAAGAGAATCTAGAGGATGTTAAAGAAGTCATTTTTGAAGAGACATCAACACTCGGTATGAGGGTTAATAGAGATATGCGTATAGTCGCAGATAGAGAATTTGTTGAAGTTAAGACTGAATTCGGTAAAGTCGATGTTAAAGTATCTGGAGATAGAGTATCTCCTGAGTACGAGGATTGTAAAAGAATAGCTGAAGAGAATGATATACCTCTGCGGAATGTTTATGAAAATGTTATTGAAGAGTACCGCAAATTAAATTAATCTTGAATTTATCGGTGGTTTGGATGCATCAAGCCCGATTAATGTAGTCTGGATATCATGAAGGCTTGCGGAGCCTTCTACCTGGGTTCGAATCCCAGATCGGGCACTTTTTTTGGGATGAGAACCCTTGGGTTCGCGAACAGATTTT
>JBKHIX010000190.1:0-2587 GCA_046538435.1 Thermoplasmata archaeon
CAGTAAAGATAAACAATGGAGCTGTCGTTAAAAGATTACATTATCTGATGGATTTTCTAAATTTTGACATACCAAATACAGTTGAAAATAAATTGATAAATAATTACTCAGACTCATATTCACTTCTTGATAATACTTTATCGGATAAGGGTAAGTACCGCTCTAAATGGAAACTTAGAATAAATGTAAATGAAGATGATCTATTGGAGGAAGAATATTGATAACTGAAAATAGATTAAGAACTTTAGCCCGAAAAAACAAAGTTATAGCGGAAGACACAACTTCATAACAATTCGTTGCGTCATCCGCTGCTAGTCAAGAAATGTTCTTGACTACACTACTGGACTGATGGAAAAGGATTACGTCAATTCCTGGATTTTGTATTCGATTTTCAACAATGCACATTTAGGAAAAAATTTGGTTTTCAAAGGAGGGACTTTACTTCACAAAATCTATTTCCCTAATAAATGGCGTTTTTCAGAGGATATCGATTTGACCATCACTAAGGATATAGACCTAGAAAAATTTAAAGAAAATCTACAACGTTCTCTCTCAGAATGTTCATCTTTGTCAGGCATAGGTTTTGAAATAACTTCTTTTCATTCGAATCCAGGATATATACAGATCAAAATTCAA
This sequence comes from Thermoplasmata archaeon, assembly GCA_046538435.1. Taxonomy (GTDB): domain Archaea; phylum Thermoplasmatota; class Thermoplasmata; order Halarchaeoplasmatales; family Halarchaeoplasmataceae; genus CAYSTL01. The sequence continues at coordinate 637 of JBKHIX010000190.1, forward strand.
TACGACGCCTTATTGGGACAAAAGAATACTACAAGGATAGATGTAAGTTCAGAAGAGGAAATACTGTTCGAAACTTCACTAAAAAAACACAGCTTAGAAGATATTCCAGAAATTGATATAAACTGCTATTCACTTGATGAAATATTTATCGAAAAGATACGAAGTTTATTTCAGAGAAATAGAGCGAGAGACTATTATGATGTTTACAGGATGTACAATGAATACGATTATGATCTAGATGAACTAAAAGGTCCATTAAAAGAAAAGATGAGACTTAAAAATCTAAGTTTAAATTTAGAGATATCAGAAGATAAAAGAAATGATCTTAAAGATTACTGGGAATGGGCGTTAAGTGATTTTATTTCCAATGTGGAATTTCCTGATTTTGAAGTTGTTATGAAAGATATTGATGAATTGATCAGTGAATTAAAAGAGGTAGATGAAGACTTTAAATGATTTTCCAAGATTGCTTTCAATATACAGTCAAAAACGTTTTATTTTAATATATTAATCTGAATTACCAAATACTCTTATTCTATATGATAATAGACAGGTGTGCAGATAGAAAACGAGTTAAAATCTAAATCATAAGTTTCACTTAAAACTCCTTAAACTCACTAAAATACTCCTTAAACCCTCACAGCAAATCCCTCTTGTAAACTTCTTGATTTGATCCGTTTCGGCCGGTGCTTTTCTGTTCTTCAGGGATCTTAGGTCACCGGATGTTGGTATTATCTTTCCCCATTTATACCTTTTCACCCTCTCCACCAGACGCTGTTCATAATCCAAACACCGTCAGCTCCCCCATCCATCCAGAAAGATAATACTCACACTCGAGTCATCACGAAAAACCCTACGAACAGCGTCTGTTAACCATCTTCTCATTACGAACGACGTTCAGGATTAACATCCGTTCCGTCCTCGGACGCAGTCCTGCGGACGTTTGGTGACTCGTACACGAACGCCGTCTGATTTCGAGGTTCAAAACCGAGACCTAATCAGAATAATAAGTTATTCTGATGGTAATTTGGAATTAGATTAATTCCGAAAGAAAGCGAGGGATAAAATCCCACAGCTAGCTGACGCTGTTCGTGTACGATCTGTGTCAGTTTGTCTTCTTTCTTTTATCGAACCAACCGTCGAGGAACCCTAATCCTCTTGCATGTATAAAATAATACTATTTTCAGACATACGCCCCTTTCCCTATTTTGACTGCTCTCCCTTCAACCTATTTTCGTCTTCTTTCGAAAACTCGTATCTATCTTTCTTTTTGAGTCGTTCGATGATATCCCCGATCTCCTTCCTAGATATCACATCTCTGTTTTTCAGAGCTAATAAGATCTCACAAAGATCGTATGTATCTATATCCAATTGCTCTTCTGCCACCTCAAGCATTCTTCTATCATCCGTAAGCAACACAGCGTCATTTTTCTGGCAAAAAACGATCAGACTGCTGTCCACATAGCTCAAAGATGGATAATTCTCCTGTATACTTTGGATGGAGTCGATATCCACTACTGTAGAGACTTCTAACCAATCACTCAGCGCTCTAGAAAGAGATTCAACTATAGAAGATATCTCAGAATCAACCACTTCTTCAACTACACTAGCTGTTGTCCATACATCAGAGAATTCTTTCAACAGTTCCAATTTCCCTATTTTAGCCAATGAGCTTATCACTGAAGTATTTTCAAGGACGAAAGTTCTTTGAGTACTTGAAAGTATGTGGAAGTCGAAATTTTGTTCAAAAAATTTCAACTTCCGCTATATCCACAACGATCAAGATATCATCTCTTCGAGTTCCTCCGTATCCTTTCTTTCACTTTCTTTTCTTCCTCTCTTCAAAACACCTTCATCTTTCAATATGGACTGCATATTTTCAAAATCCACCCCAGCGATCTCCGCTGCCCTGGAAATAGATACCTTTCCATTTTTATATAGCTCCACAGCA
>JBKHIX010000191.1:0-2586 GCA_046538435.1 Thermoplasmata archaeon
GAAGACCCAATCTAGTGAAGAACCAGTTCAGTCCCCAGGAAACACCTCCTGCAAGGGGGATTAAAAGTCCGGTCCATCTGCTTTTTGTAGCATCAGGATCGTCATCACCTGAGATCTCCCTAGATACAAGTATGGTACCTATTATCATGATACAGATGCCTACTAGATGAAATGGGATGAGTGTTTCACCCAGGAAGATGATAGATAGTACTAGTGCGACTATGACCTGGGTCCTTATTATTGGCATGGTCTTCGATGCACCTATCCGTTTTATGGAGGTGAAGAAAAGTACATACCCTAGAAAGAATCCGAAAATGCCTGATAATAAGAATGCAATAACAGATTTGGTACTGATGTTGAAATTAGGATAATAATAGAATATAGCGAGCCCTGACCATATCATAGCATTAACGAGAATTACGATACCTATCAGTTCTCTTATGGAACCTTTAACCGTGTATTTTCTTACCAAAATACTTTCAAAAGCGACTGCCAGTGCTCCAAAAACTGCAAGCAGGGCCCCCATCTGGTCCGTTACGGGTATATTCATCTACCTCGAGATAGGATAATCACTAGAAGTTAAAAACTTTTTTTAATCTACTGATTACTCCTTTTAAGATATATATCAAATCTTGTCCCTCCTAATTCAGAATCTTTAACTTCAACACTTCCTCCGTAATTTTCTACGATCCTTTTTACCATGTAGAGACCCAAACCGGTCCCGGGTTGTTTACCATACTTGAACCCCCTCTCGAAAATATCTTCTTTTTTATCATCAGAGATACCCTTTCCATCATCCTCTAAAGTGATCAAATAATGGTCCCCTTTTATTTCTCCGTTTATAACTATCCTATCACATTCCGCGTGCTTGACAGCATTCTCTATCAGATTTATAAAAAGAGTTTTGAGCAGCTTTCCACCTTTCACTATGATGGAATTATCTGAGTCGATCTTAGATATGATATCGATGTTGTTGGGATCTGTGTTATTTTTGCTGTCTTCCAAAACATCGTCGATAACTTGATTTAAATTCACATCTTTCAGATCTTCAACATCTACTTTTCTTAGTTCTCTGACCTTATTTATTATATCCATACTTTGTTCGAATCCGGATAAAGCTTTCTCTATATACAATTCATATCCCTCACTCAAATCTCCTTCTTCGAGTAATTCGAGATAACCTTCAGTTATCCTCAATTTGTTCTTCAGATCGTGTCTAAGTAGCGAGTGTAAGAACTCTTCCCTCTCTCTCGATCTCTTCTTTTCTGTTATATCTCTGGCGACTGATACTATGAATTCTTCATCATCTAACTCTAATTTATGAGAATGTATTTCGACAGGTATTACCGAACCATCTTTTGCTTTATGTTTCATGTTGAATTTAATCTCACCATCATCCAGCAGTGTCTCCATAATATCAGGAACTTGTTCAGATTCTTCACCTGTATCGATATCTTTGGGGGACATATTCAAAAATTCCTCTTTTGTATAACCGAGCATCTCAGAGGCAGTCTCGTTCACTTCGATGAACTTTCCAGGCAAACCATCTTCATCGACTTTATGCATATATATGGCATCGTTTACGTTGTCGAATATCTCTTGGAACTTTTTCCTTTCTTTTTGGAGTTATTTTTCTCTTTCTTTCCTTTCAGTGATATCTTCGAATATCACGCAGAACTTGCCCTTGGTATCATATGGTCTGTAAACGTTACAATGATAAAGTTTGTTTGTCGGTTCATGAAAAAGTTCTAAGGACTGACTTTCTCCAGTAACAGCTACCTCTCCATATCTTTCTATCCATTCAGGTTCTGTACCAGGCCAAACTTCATGTACCGTTTTACCTTTGACATCTTCGTTTTTGACACCTGTAATTTTTTCATATGCTTCATTGATGTAAAGGAAACGATAGCTCACGAATTCACCTTCTTCGTTGAAAACAGATTCGAAAAGTACGAAGGGATCCAACATATTATCTAGAATGGCCTGAAGTTCTCTGTTTTTCTTTTTTTAATTTTTCTCTAGCTTGTTTCTTATCGGTGATGTTATAAGAGACTCCAACAATCCCTTTTATTTCACCTGTATCATCATATAATGGGGAATCAGTAACATGTACCGTGAATTCCTCATCATCCTTGTTTTTAACTTCGAACTCACCTGACCATTTCTCATCATTATTCAACTTATCCATGATCTCTTTTGCTTTTTCTTTTTCGATGAGGGATGGAGTCACATCGATGATGTTTTTCCCCAACAGTTCATCGCTCTTCCATTCATAGAGTTCTTCAGCATGATGATTCCAGTAGATTATCTGTCCTTCGATGTCGGTGGCTATTACTGCATGTTCAATCCTATCTAACAGGTCTGCTTGAAATTTTATTTTATTTTCTTTTTCCTTCTTTTCAGTGATATCTCTCGCTGTTCCCATATTTGCTTTTTGACCTTTATAATATATGGATGAAACCGTGATCTCAATATATTTCACATCATCATCTTTTGTGATTATTGCCGTTTCAAAATTATTAGGGACGTCCTCGCCTTTCAACCTCTTCATGCCGAATTTTTTAGATTCTTCCCTGTAATCAGGAT
>JBKHIX010000192.1:0-2585 GCA_046538435.1 Thermoplasmata archaeon
CTAGAATAATCGAACAACAGAACATGGAAGTGGATGAATCTGCACTAACTGGAGAGAGTGTCGCTGTGAATAAAAAAAATCATGTTTTAGAAGGGAAAGTAGACCTGGCTGAAAGAGAAAACATGGTCTACAAAGATACCAACGTGGTGAAGGGTAAAGGAAAAGCTGTTGTCGTCGAAACAGGGATGAATACAGAAATCGGTAAGATAGCTACCGAATTGAAGGAGATAGAAGAGGAGGAAACCGTTTTCCAAAGAGAAGTAAACAACCTGGGAAAACGCATAGGAATCATTATTTTACTGATATGTTCAGCACTGGTTCCCATTCTTTATTTCAGAGGAGAACCAATTCTCACCTCATTCATCACTGCTATCGCTTTAGCTGTTGCAGCTGTACCAGAAGGACTACCTGCAGTCGTAACACTAACTTTGGCTCTAGGTACAAGAAAAATGCTGAACAAAAACGCTCTAGTAAGACGATTACCAGTCATAGAATCGCTGGGTTCAGTGGACGTTATATGTACCGATAAAACAGGAACCCTGACAGAAAGCAGAATGGTAGTAAAGAAGATATTCTTCGATGGTGACGAAATCGATGTTTCCGGTGGTTTTTCCAGTGAAGGGAACTTTACAATAGATGAAGAATCAGTAAATCCTGAAGATTTAAAAGAAATTCTCCAAACGGGAGCATTATGTAACGATTCAGAGGTTCAGGATGATGAAATAATAGGTGATCCAACTGAAGCAACCTTGATCCAATCTGCTCAGAAAGCGGGATTCAAAAGAGAAGAACTTGAAGAAACATATCGCAGAATAGACGAGATACCATTCTCTTCTGACAGAAAGATGATGACAACGATACACGACGGGCCTGGTGATAATGATCGAGCTTTTGTCAAGGGTGCTCTAGAAGTGGTCTTAGAAAGATGTACAAAGTACTATGATAAAGGTGAGATAAAAGACCTTACAGAAGATAAGAAAGAAGAATTTATCGAAATGAATGAAAAATTCGCCAATAATGCTCTCAGAGTACTTGCTATGGCCTATCGACAGGTTGAGTTGGGCGAAGTAGAAGATGAGGAAAAGAAAGAGATAATAGAATCCGATAAAAGAGATCTGGAAGAAGATTTAATATTCTTAGGTCTTCAAGGTATGATCGATCCCCCGAGAGAAGAAGTGAAGGAAGCTATTGAAACATGTAGAGATGCAGGGATAAGGACAGTTATGATAACTGGCGATAATGCAATGACTGCCAGGACCATCGGTCGTGAACTTGGTTTCAAAGGTGAAGTGATGACAGGAGGTGAATTAGATGATTTATCAGAAGATGAACTCAAAAAGGTTGTAGAAAAAGTTGACATATTCGCTAGAGTCTCACCATCACATAAAGTTAACATATTGAGAGCACTAAAATCACAGGATCATATCGTCGCTATGACTGGAGACGGTGTTAATGATGCCCCAGCTTTAAAAGAATCTGATGTCGGCACAGCAATGGGCGAAAGAGGAACTGATGTATCACAGCAGGCATCTGATATGGTTTTATTGGATGATAACTTCAAAACCATAAAAGATGCGATAGAAGAAGGTAGGGGTATTTTTGATAATTTAAGAAAATTTGTCAACTTATTATTATCTGGTAATCTTGGAGAAGTAATGATAGTACTAATAGCCTCTCTAATTGGACTTGGTTTACCATTAACAGCAGTCATGCTTTTATGGGTAAATTTACTTACTGACGGACTACCTGCCTTGGCGATGGGTGCAGATCCATCCTCGGATGAGATAATGAAAAGAAAACCTAGAGGTAAGAGCGAGGATATAATCGATAAAACCCTCGGATTCTCGATAGTATGGATCGGGATATGGGTTACTGTCATTTGTTTGTCCTTGTTTAGATTCGGCTTAGAAGAGAGTATGAGCAAAGCTAGGACTTTAGCTTTTACATCTTTAGTTATCTTAGAACTGATAGAAGTGGCACCGATAAGGTCACGTTATGGAACACCTTTCTTTTCAAACAGATGGCTGGGTATGGCTATCTTAACTTCGATAATAATGCAGCTTGCGATATTGTATACTCCTCTGAACAGCTATTTCAAAGTTGAACCCTTGAACCTAAATTCATGGTTGGTTATCCTTGGAGGAGCTGTTGTGTTTATCGGAGCAATGCTCCTTATGCGATTTATAGAAGACAGATACCTGATAGAACAAGATTTAAATTGAAAGGGGAAATTACGTACAAAAATATAAATACTTGGACCACGAAACTATAGCATTAAAAATGACATAGGAGGTGAACTAGAAATGAAAGGAAAAGTAAAATTCTTCAATAGAATGAAAAACTTTGGATTTATCGAGCCAGAAGATCGTGGAGAAGACTTATTCGTACATAGAAGTGATATAGAAGGAGATGTGCTTCAAGAAGGCGATGAAGTAGAATTTAAAAAAGAACAAGGCGAGAGAGGACCTCGTGCAGTTGAAGTTAAAAAAGTAAATTGAGTATCTATATAGTTACTAACTATTAATGTACTTGTCGTGAAAACTTTTCATCAATTTTTACTAACTTTAATTTTATGATAATTTATT
>JBKHIX010000193.1:0-2584 GCA_046538435.1 Thermoplasmata archaeon
ATAAAGATCACGTAGCTTCCTACTCTTACACTCTAGAAGGACTGAGAACCGGTAAGTATATTGACTCAGGTCAAAACGAGATAAGCTATCACTACAGCGGTAAGAACGTGCAGTACGAGAAGTGGGATGACGAAAGAACAGTGAGGTACACACATCCGGCCCAAAGCGGCAGCAGCTGTTCGAGCTGTGGTGGATGCGGTAACGAGAAGAACGTGTTTACCGATCATCCTATAAGCATTGAAATTGACGGGAGTAAATACTACTATCTCTACAACGGTCAGGGTAGTGTAACAGAGCTTATCAACGAAAACGAGGAAGTTGTGAATCAATACAGGTACACACCATTCGGCAGTCCGAGATTGAAGGCAGAGACAGTCTATAATCCATATCAATACACCGGTAGAAGACTGGACGAAGAGACAGGCCAGTACTACTACAAGGCGAGGATGTACTCGGCTGCCCAGTCCAGGTTTACCACGCAGGATCCGGCAGGGATGCAGGAAGGTCCGAACATGTATGCGTATGTTGGAAACAATCCGGTTAACAAGAGAGATCCGAGTGGACTTTATATCAAACCTAGTTATTATTTTTCATTTGAAGAGTGCCCTTATTGTTCATTCAGCTATTCAGATTGTTTAGAGTGTTGTGATGATCAGGAAAACTGTTGTAATGCATGTGCTGGATTCAATGGCGAAGGTCCTGTTTGTGTTTGGTCTGATCATGGTTTTGTAAAATATCAATGTCATGATGATAGTTGTGAAGGAACTTGGCAGCAATTAGATGTGAGTTTTTGCAGAGATGCTGCAGATAATTGTGCTTGCGCCTGTTGGAGGGAATTTGTCTCATCTACGGGCCCATGTCCATATTAGAGGTGAAATGATATGTGTGAGTCAAAAAAAATAGTGAGTATGTTGGTAATTACCCTATTGGTAACAATTGCTATCACTGGGGTAATAAAGGGAACCATTGACGCTCAAGAACGAGATGAAATATATAAAGGAATGTTAGAGAAAGAAACTTCTGATTCAGAATTGGTTGAATTGTGGAATAAGAGTTTAGATTGTGAACTAAGTATGTCACCACCTGTTACCGATAGTGAAGGAAATATTTATGTTATTAGTGCTGGTGTCAAAAATAATACATTAACAAAGCTGGATAAAGGCGGTGATATATTGTGGAATTTTAAATTTCATCAAAACTTATTCTCTAGCATCGCCTTTGATACGAACGAAAATCTTTATTTCAAGTCTATGAATTCATCTCAGAACGGTTTTTTTGTGTATTCTTTATCACCAGAAGGTGATTTAAGATGGAAGAAAAATATTAAAAATGGACTAGGAGTTATAGGAACTCCAAAATTAATGAAAGGAAAACTATATTTTGGTTCAGACCAAGGACGTATTTTAGTATTAAATACAGATGGTCACACAGTTTCAGAGGTTAATATTACAGAAGAACCTATAACAATTGCTGAAGTTACAAACGATAGTATATTCGTTATAAACAATTCTACTTCACTGATGAAAATTGATTATGAATATAGAATTATCTGGACAAAACATATTGGAGCCGATATAGCTGTAAAGGAAGTAGAATATAGTGGTGAGGGAGTTAAACTGTTGGTCGATATGGATAAGGAAAATTCGAGTTTATATCAAAAAATAATCTCTCTCGATCAGAGCGGAAATATTGATTGGACTTTTGACTTATATGAAAGTTATTACACTCGAGGTTTTAATATTGACGATAAATCAAATACTTATCTTTCGATGTACAGTACTTCTGGATCGAAATTGATTGGATTAAATAATGAAGGTAATGTAGTTTTAAATGATACAATAATAAATGAAGATGTTATATCCTCAACACCCTTGATCTTTGATAAAAGGTTGATAGTTGGCGCGTATAGCTCTGATGATTTTGAGTTAAAAAAATTATTATCAGTGGACATCGATACCTACGATAAAAATGATATAAATATATCTACTTCTATAACATCAATCCCAGTAGTTTTTAATGAAAGTTTCTATTTTACTTCCAGTAAAGAATGTATTACTTCTGGTAAAGGAACTTTATTCAGGTTTGTCTATACCACTCGACCAGACATGCCAAAAAATTTGACAGCGGATATTGTCGATTCAAAAATTGACTTAAGTTGGGACCCACCTGAACTCGAGGATGAGTATTTAGAGAAATATAACATATATCGCGGAAGGATATCCGATAATCTAGAATTTTATACATCCACTCAATCAACTAGGTTTTCAGATACATCTGTAGAATATGGGCAAACATATTATTATCAAGTAAGCGCAGTGAATCCTGTAGGTGAAGGGAATAGGTCTGAGATTGTCAGTGCTACATTAGAGGATAAAAAGAATCCCATCGCGGTAGCTGGTGATGATAGAACTGTAAAAGTAGACGAAGAGGTGACTTTCAATGCTTTTAATTCATCAGATAATGTTGAAATCACCAGCTATGAATGGGATTTCGATGACGGTACTACAGATACTGGTGAAATTGTAAAACATAAATTCGAGGAGAAGGGAACGTATGAAGTAACTTTAACCGTAACAGATGAAGC
>JBKHIX010000082.1:0-8355 GCA_046538435.1 Thermoplasmata archaeon
GGTGCTGTTGGTGGGATACTCAAATCAGTGGGTGAAGGATGGGTGACGAGAGCTTATGGAGCATTGAATGAAGCTTTTTATGGTTTGAGAGCTGAAGGTGAAGAGGCTGACTGGATACAGGGTGGATGCTCAGCTTACAGGAAGAAAGCATTGGATGAAGTCGGTGGATTGGCTAGAGATAAGGTGAGTGCTGATAAAGACATCTCTTGGAAAATGAAGGATGCTGGGTGGAAGGTTGTCTTGAATAAAGATGCTGAAGCATATCACAGAGATCCGCAGGATGTTGGATCAGTGATGAAGAGAGAGTACGATATCGGTAAACGAGAATATTCGTTGATATCCAAACATCAGAACAGGTTCAGCTGGAAGGAATTTTCTCGTTTCTTTCCTCTGTCAGCTGTGGTCTTTTTAGGATTGAGTTACTTTCACTGGATATTTTTGGTTTTTATTGGTTTAGGTTTGGTCGGAAGTCTCGGGATGGTCAGTTATCTATTGTTCAAACATACTGATGAAAGAAATGTTATACAATCTTGGATCGTTTTGAATCTTATCAATCTTGCTTGGAGTTTGGGTTTCCTGAGAGAGATATTTTAGATATCGATCCCATTCAAGGCATCCTTTATCTTGTTTTCCTCTTCCTTCGGTGAAGGTGGTTTGCATTTATTTCCAAATATCTGTAAAACTTTTCCATCCATATCTGATGGTATGTTAATACCGTGGTAGTCCAGGATAGTTGGGGCTAGATCGAGGATAGAAACATCTTTGATCTCTCCTTTCTTGTTCACATCTTCACCTATAGCAGCGAACAGACCGTATTTCTTGTTCTCGGCCTTCCATTTTTCTGAGAACTCGAAAACACCTTTTTTACCAAGACCGCCGGTTATGTGCACACCTTTGGCCTGGTCCATTATGAGGTCAGGAGCTTCTTCCATGAACTCACCATGGTAAATTTCTTCTTTTTTGAAGACCTTGTTCAGTATCTTTTTGTTGGATTCAGGATGTTTTATCTTTTCTAATTTGTTTATGAGTTCATCCTTTAAAGCTTCTACATCATCGACGGCTTCCTTGTTTATGTATATAGGTCCCTGACCGCTGGCGAACACTTTCGTATTTTTCCAATCTACTTTTGAAGCTTTGCCTTCTTTCTTTATCTCTCCGTCTTGGGTAGGGACACCTTCTATGATGGATTTTGGCAGGAATTTTCTCAAAAATTTTTGTAGATGAAGTTTATCTGAAATGTTGGCTAAAAATTCCCTATTTATATTTAAAGCTTTAAGTATATCACCAAAACCGAACTCGGTTACAAGATAACCTTCGTTTTCCAACCAGGTGTTTATATTAAAAACGTGTTCTATTTTGTTTGAACCGTGGTCAGACATGAAAAGGATATTATCTGCTTTTTCCAGTACATCCCCTATCTTTTTATCTATTATCTCCCAGCCTTTTTTGGTTCTCTCATCGTCCCAGAAGAAATGCTGTAATACGTTTATATGAAATATAGATAATTGTAGGAAATCTACATCGTATTCTTCAGCAAGGTCCAAAGCTGCATCGAACTGCCCATCCATGATCTCATGAATTTCTGCTGCAGCTTCGTCGGGATGAGACCTGATGAACATGTCTGGTCTAATTTTAATATTGTATTGATCTTTCAGTCTTTCTTCAAGTTCTTCTGGGTAAGTGAAACCCTCATCTGCAGCATCGGGGCCGCTGGACATGAAGAAACCGTTCACTTCGTGAGGTGGGTATGTGGTAGGCATCCCTATGACTCCTACCCTGTAACCGTTGTCGTCTAAATGATCCCAGATCTCCTTATGTTTGAATTTTCTTTCATTCGGATAATAGACTTTCTGTTTCTTGAAATCTATGTTCTCCCACCAGAATATACCCAGTTTACCTGGGTTCTTACCTGTGGCGAAGGCTTTCCAGTTCGGTGAGGTCACAGGTGGGAGTACTGATAGCTGGTCTCCCCAGACACCTTCTTCTTTTACTCTTTTTAGATTTGGTAAAGAACCTTCCTCTATCCAGGGATCTATTAATTCAAAAGCTGCACCGTCTAGTCCTATTACTGCAAGTTTCATTGGTTAAGTTAGAATGAGGTTATGTTATTAATTGTTTCGAATATTTTTACTTAAAATCATTAGATTTTATCGATCAACTCGGATTGCTTTATCGGTTCTATATCGCTGTTTTTGATGTACTTGAATAATTCTTTCAAAACATCTAATTCTTTTTCGGATGTGGAGAAATTATGATATTCTAACTGAGTGAACCAGTTCCTTTCCATTCTGAACTGCAAAGCATTTTTCCATATTGTTAAAGCTTCATTTGGAGATCTATTTTTTTGATGATACAGGTAGTGATCACTCGGAATTCCGCCACCTATGAGCCATATGTTATCTTTCTTGAACGGGTATGGGAATGACCAGTATCTAATGTATGATAAAGAGCCGGAAGAGAGGTATTTTATGTTGTTTTGTTTCGCTGCCTTTAGAGTGTTAAAATCGTGTTTCGCCTGAGGAGCAACAAGGCCCTTGATCTCTTTATTGAAAGACTCTTCTAATCTTTGTTTTGATTTTTTTATCTGCTTGGATTGGTCTTCTTTTGTTAGGTCCGAATGAGTATGGCTGTGTGAGATGATCTCGTGTTGAGGTTCGCTGATAAGTTCCTTCACTTCCCCTGATAGAGCCGGGATGTACTCGCTGGCAATGGAGAATGTGATAGGTATGTTGTGATTGTTTGCTAGTTTTATTAACTTGATCAAACCTTCGTCATGTTCTTTCACATTCTCTCTGCTGGTGTTTATGTCTACACGAAGGGAGAAATAGGGTTTTTTTGTTTTATGTTTTGAGAATAACTTATTGTAGATGAACTCGTATGGAAATATTTTTGTGAATGTGGAAGATTCATGTGGATTGATAAAACGGTTGAATGTCAAAACGAATAAAACATGCACAATGGCGAGGATAAGGATTGTCTCCAGCAGCAATATAGTGATATTCATCTGATATATAGTAATCCTTTCTTTTTAATAAATCTTGTAGTAGGAAAAGGAATATGGGATTATAACTGAGGAGAAAGATGGTATTTCACCAAGTGTATCTAGACAGAGTTTCTCTCTTTCTTCCATCTTCCTATTATCACGTCTTTATTGAAGTTTTGATATCATTATCTATCTCATAGATCTGATCTAAGATTTGGAATGTTTTTAAATAGAAGATGTATGAAACTAGGGAACAAACTCTGTAAAAAATATAGTAGGGCTCATCGTCTTACTTCTTAGCCATCCGTAAGTATTAAATGTAACAAATATCATTTTATACGTGATTATCGTGAACAAAAGTGTGAATCTTGGTCCATTGGAATCTAAACTTATATTTGAGTTGGAAAAACAGGGAAAAAGGATCTTTGATTTTCAGGAAGCAGTGAAGATAGTATCTACTTCCGATTCATCGGTAGCTAATGTTTTGCATAGATTAAAGAAAAAAAACAGGTTAGAAGAGATACAAAAGGGAATATATGCACTAAATCCGGCCAAATCAGGATTAGAAGGAGATTGGATGGAAAGTATATATCTTGTAGTCGATCATATCATAGATGAATATTATGTGGGTTTTTGGTCGGCAATGAACTACTGGGATATGACGGAACAGATACCGATGGTAACTCAGGTGGCTTTGACGAAACGTAAACGGGAGGTTGAATACTTAGAACAGAAGGTAGATTTTATCAAGATCTCTAATAAAAGGTTCTTTGGAAGGGTAAAAGAACAGATTGAAGATGGAAAATTTTTCATATCCTCACCTGAAAAAACTTTACTAGATGCGCTGACTTATCCTCAGCACTGTGGAGGCTTGTATGAAGCTTCGAAAGCCGTTTGGAATTCAAAAGAAGAAATCGATTGGGACATGCTTCTGAATTTTTTAGAGAGATTAGGTGTTAGTGCTGTTACTAGAAGGATTGGGTATATCTTAGACGTGTTGGAGTTAAAAAAAGAAATCAAAAAAAAGTTGAAGAGGGATTTCAAAGGATACAGATGGTTGGACCCTTCCTCATCTAAAGATGATTTTTGTCATTGTAAAGAGTGGGGATTGAAGTTGAATCTATCTGAAGAAAATATGCTTGACTGGAGGAACCATTGATGGAGATTGATGATTTAAAAAGTTTAGCTGGTAGAAAGAAAATTCCTCAGGGTATTATTTATAAAGACTATGTTATAACAGCTATATTGGAGAAGATATCCGAGAGATCATATTCAGAAAAGCTCATCTTTAAAGGAGGGACATGTTTAAAAAAGATATATTTCGAAGAAACTAGATTTTCCGTCGATATAGATTTTACCTGTCTTGAATATGGCGTTCCGGGGAAAATGGTTTCTAATTTGAAAAGTGAGTTAGAGGGTAAAACTGTTAGAAGTATCACCTTTGATAAAATAAGAGAGCATGGAAGATGGGAAAATAGTGTCAGCTATAAAGTGAAATACAAAGATTTGAATGAACATCCAAATAGTGTGAAGATAGATATGAGTCATAGAGAAGTCCCGATATTAGAACCAGAGATTAGAAATATCTTGAATCCTGATTATGATCAGATACCTGACTTCGAATTGATGGTTTTTCCTTTAAAAGAGATATTGGCAGAGAAATTCCGAGCTGTTTTTACAAGAAATGTCGCGAGGGATGTTTTCGATGTGTGGTTCTTGTTGAGGAAAGGTGTTGAGATGGACTTAAGATTGGTGGAGAAGAAAATGGAGATATATGATGATATCGAATTCAAGAAAGACGATTTCATCAATAAGATCGAAGAGAAAAGAGATCACTGGGAACGGGATCTGAGGATGTTAGTACCTGACTCTCCTGGCTTCGATATGGTTAGAGATTATATAGAAAAAGTGTTAGCTTCTTTTGAGCATGAGTGAGATGTTGCTCTACAGACAAACTTTCCGTTGGATCTGTAAAGATGGCGGAAGAGAGAAAGATTAAAGATATTTAAGAGGATGAGAAAGAGGTAGTAAAATCTGAATTTTAGGTGAAGACCTGATGAAGATTTGATACTCTATATCATCTAATTTTTCAATTCATAATAACCATGTTCGTTGAAGACTGCTGGTATTATCTTATCTTTTGGTATGGAAGTTCTGTAGTGTAGTGCTTCTTTGTACCAAAAAAGCTGTGAAGTGTGTGTTTCAGGATATTTTAGATTACTTTTGTGACCTCTCTTCCCCCTTAAAAGAGAGAAGCTTCGAAGAAGTTTAGTGTCAATGCACTCTTATTCTTTCAGGCACAGCCACGGTGCCACTAGACTCTAGTCCTGATATGGTTTCGAGCTTACCTGCTTTTTTGGCTATATTTAGAGCTCCATTTACATCAGCATTGATAAGAGTACCATTTTTGGATTTAAATAATCCTCTTTGAACTCTAGTACCAACGTATTCTTCGTGATGTTTTATCGGTTCGTTATCTAAGAAGCTGCACTTACTAGTGTGATGTTCTGGTACCAGCGTGAAGTCTATATCGTGATATTCACACTTATGTTTTAACTTTGTTTTCAGTTTATCGAAAGGTATGTGAACGAAGTTTTGGTTGTTTCTCTTACCTATGTTGATCTCCTGTTTCCACCCTTTAGAGTCGCCAACTACTATCTCACCGATATTATGCTCTTTACAGTACTCTATTATCTTGTGAACAGTTTTGTTCATGTAATCATGGATTCTGTTGGACCTATCTTGGAATAACTTTGATATCCTTTTAGTGTCCTCTTCTATACCCTGTTTATCCTTTATCGACTTCAACCTTGCTATCTCTTTGTTGTACCACCTGTTTATCGATTTGAGTTTACAGCCATCTATGATAAATGACCGTCCAGAATGGTCAACGCAGGTAGCAAGATTGTTGACTCCGAGGTCTATCGAGAGGAAACTATCTTTATCTGTTTCTATAGGTTCTTCTTCAGCTTCATACACAACCCTGTATTCAAGGTAATTACCTTTACCTTTAGGGATTATTTGGAATCTTTTGATATTGTCCTTTGTGATATCATCGTATTTGAAAGGTATGATGATTTCCTTTTTACTGATGTTAAATTCATCTCTGAAACTTTTTGTTATACCTATTCTTATGTGGTCATCTCTGAGTTGAAAAGCTTGATTGTGGAAATCCAGGATGTAAAAACCGTCTTTATCCTGGTATCCTGGGATGTGCACTTTATCATTGTATCCTCCCTTCTTCTTTTTCTCGTTCAGTTTGAAGAAAGATTTGAATGCTTCGTGAACTTTTTTCATGGTCTGCTGTGCTGCTTGAGATATCATCATCTTATAATTCTCGCTTTTTTTACCGATGATCTTACAGAGTTCATGATAGGTAAGAGTCTCACCTGTGTCAAAGAAGTGCTGTCGGATCTGGTATAACGTTTCGTTGTAAATGTTCTTGGACAAGTGACAGAGGCTTGTTAGGATTTGAAACTCCTGTTTATCGAGGTTGTGCATGTTCTGCCGTAATGTTTTGTACATTCACTTTTAGTATCGTAAGTATACTACTTAAATATCCAGAGTGGAGGTCAGTGAAAGTGGCATTCACCACGTATGCCTGAAGGCATAGGGCTCTCTGCCTGTTTTTTAGTGTAGAAGATGACTTTTGGAGGATATTGTGTGTTTGGTAACTTCTTTTCGCTGAAGTATTTGCTACATTTTTTACAATGATATTTCTGTATCTCTCCAAGCTTTGTATCTCTGGTCCCGTCTTTGACAACGGAGTCAGAAGTATTACAATCTGGACATTTCATCAGGATGACCCGATGGAAGATAAGGAACGTCTTTTTAAACATTCCCCCGACTTGAGGATGGTTTAGAGGAATATTTTCATTTATATTACTACACATCTTAGAAGATGTCTATTGAATGCAAAAATCATCGGAGGTCCGATAAGGAATGCGATAACTATATCCGACGATGTTTGCGATAGAAAGGAAAGAATCCGACGAATATTGCGTAAATATTTAGGTAAGTACGAGATGTGTTAAGAAGATAGACGTTAAGGATATTTTATACTACTGAATTAAGAAAGATCCAATAGAGATTGCATGTGATGATTGTTGGATATCCGATGGAAATTGCGCGATAATCAGATAGATTACCTCTTTCACTTCGGTCAGAGACCTCGTGATGCGAAGTTGATAAAATAGGTGGAGGTCTAAAAGGTTTTTCAGCACTCTCTGATAGTTTTATTTATCACTTCGATGTATTTTTCTTTCAAAGTATCCCATCTGAATCTTTCTGGTAAGGGTGTGGTCTTCCACTTGCCTTCGAGCATATCTATCAGTTCATCAGGATCTTTGAAAGTAGGTACATTTAGTTCCCTTGAATAGTCTGCTTCTCTAGCGATCACCGGTATTTCTACAGCCATCGCCTCCAGTAGAGTATTTGGTACACCTTCTAGAGGAGAAGGATGAACGAGCAGATCAGCGGCTTTGTAATAGGTATGGATATGGTTTTGCTCGACGAATCCTTCAAATCTGACCAAGGATGGATATTTATTTTCAAGTCTTGGACCGCATTCACCTGAACCCACAAGACAGAATAAGATGTTTTTTTCTTTTAACCTAGCGATCGCTTTTTCTAAGATAGGTAAACCTTTTTCGTCGTTCAACCTGCCGACGTAGAGCGCTATCCTTTTGTTTAAAGGGAGGTCGAGTTCGTTTCTTAAACTATCTTTTTCTTCTTTGGAAGCAGGGCTGAACCGCTCCGTATCGATGGGTTGTGGGATCAAGTCGATCTTGTTTGATGGACAACCTTTCCTTTCAGCTTCCGTTTTTATTTTTTCAGATATTACGATTACTCTGTCTGCAAGTTTTAATGGTAATCCGCCCAGGAGGTTATGCATGAAAAGAGTCCGGGTAAGTTCATCCATATCATTTCTCCTTGTTTTGTAGGCTCGAAAGTGATCGCCGCTAAGCCTGACTATCGTTGGAACGGAAGATAGAGAACCTATAGTGGAAACTGGAAGAGAATATATCGGATATTTAGTTATCTGGAAGAGAATGTCTGGATCTTCTTTTGAACAATATTTTCTGCAGTTGTGGAAGGCCTGTTTGATCCTTTTGAAGCCTTCCGCACCTTTTTTTCCTCCGTATCTTTTGTGTTGGTAAAGATCGTTTAACTCTTCTGTCAGGTCTGCACTCCCGATCAGATCTAGATAGAATTCCGATCCGAGCATCTTTCCTACATTGAAGAGGAGCTTTTCTACATTTGGAGCGATCTTGGAGCCAACGAATATCCCTACTTTTTTCATCAAGTTCCTCCGTTTTCTAATTTCTTAACTTAAAGAAAGATAAAAAGATTTTCTGTTATCCTTCAAAATA
>JBKHIX010000083.1:0-8286 GCA_046538435.1 Thermoplasmata archaeon
TCTCTTTTTTTCCGGTTATATAATATGCTATGAATGAAGGGAGCAGAGGGAAAGCTTTGCTATGACGACTTTCGATACAACTGTAAGGCTTGAAAGATACGTGATAGGAGAGATCGGCGAGGCATATAAATTCAAAGCAATTTCAAACAGATATATCGGAACAATAATTGCAGTCGCCGTAATGGCATTCCTAGCACTTCAAAAATATGCTGGAGCACAAGCAGGACTAGTACTATGGCCAGTATTCGGTGCTACCAATCAAATTTTAGCCGGCCTAGCACTTCTAACTATCAGTGTCTGGTTATACAAACAAAAAAGAAATTCGTTGTACGCTCTGATACCGATGATTTTCATGATTATTACCGCAGTTAGTGCGATGCTCTATAATCTAATAGAGAACTGGATACCTAATTGGGATCAGGCTGGAACAATTTCTCTGGTTATAATTGGAATTATAATAGTTCTCTGTGCTTTTGGTCTAGTTATACTAGCGATAAGAGCTTTCCAGAGAGTTAGGAAAGGAGAAGCATTGGAAGAAGAGGAAGAAACTGTTGAAGAGGAAATTTAAATAAACGAAGAAGAGACAGAAATTTATGATGAAGAGTAAAAACCTATAAAACCCTTTATCTCTTTTATTTTAATTGGATGTTCTATTATGGATGATGAAAAAGAACTAGAAAAAAAAGAAGATGAGTACGGAACGTTATCCCAATCATCACTCGAGCAAAGCTCTGCGGATAAATCACTCGAGCAAAGCTCTGCGGATAAAGATGAAGAAAAGGATGAAAAGGATGGCTTAAGGTTCGCACCGTGGATAGGGACTGGATTCGGCCTCATTGTATCAGGATATTTAGCAAGGTATTTTCTTCAAATGTTCACCGGGATGAGGATTAATATATCACCAAGTATAGGCAATATCTTCATCATATTAGGTATAATAGTTCTTCTAGTAGCCCTCACAGCAGAAATATTCACAGCATTTAAAGAAGAGAACTGATTCATCCCTTCAATCGAAGATAACCTGATATACCCCCGAATATTACTGCAATAACGATCATTATTTTTACAATCAGAGAAAAGTTATTATCTTGATAATAAAGAAAGATGGCTATCAAAATAAACAAAAGCGATAGCAAATTCATAACAATCCGAGATAAGTATTTCTTGTCCATATTACTTCTCAATGGTTTATAGACTAATAGATACATAAAAGTTGAGGTTAACAAAGGTTAAAATAATAGAATACTCAAATATATATCATATATATCTAAAAGCAGATCGGTGATTTTTATGAAAAATATAAAGAAAAGGTTGGAGGAAAAATCAAATGAAGATCTAATAAAGATGGCAAAGCTTAAGGGTGTTAAAAATTATAATGATATGAATAGAGAAGAATTGATCAAAAAACTGGTAGATCGATATGAAAAAACATATAGCACCACATGTTAAGTGCGAGGAGGTGTAATTGATGATCGAAAAATTAAAGGACTTCTTTGCTTCCAGTCTATCTTATGGATCGATGAATAGAAAAGACGCTTACGAAGATCAGGATGTATTTTACCTAATGTGTTTTTCAGACTTGATAGGTGTACCTAATCCATACTCATATTACATGGCTGAATTGCTTCCATATATAGCTGAAGACTTGCCTTCATGGCAGTGGAGAATAATCCAAGATAAGGCTGAATTCCTTGGAGATGCTGAACAAAAATATGATTTCCATACATTCTAGAGGTGTATTATTTTGTCAAATTTGCAAAAATTTGTGTTTTTTGCTGGGAAGGGAGGAGTAGGTAAAACTACTTGCAGTTCTATCTATGCATTGAAAACTTCAAACGAAGGTCTAAAAACATTGCTGGTCAGCACTGATCCTGCTCATTCAACAGACAAAATCTTAGAAATGAAGTTAGGGGAGAAAACAAAAAAGGTGAGAAAAAATCTATGGGCTAAACAAATAGATGCTCAAAAAGAAGCGGAAAGACATAGAGAAAAGATCAGAGATGAGATGGAAAAAGTTGTTGGTCCAGATATGGTTAGTAAATTAAAAGGATACCTTAAGATGACCCATAATTCACCAGGTGTTAAAGAATCTGCTTTACTCGATGCTTTGATAAAAACTATGAGAAATTCAAAAAAATATGATAAGGTCGTGTTTGACACTGCTCCAACAGGAGAGACCATGAGATTATTACAATTACCCGAGCTTTTAAGTGCCTGGTCCGAACAGCTTATCGAAAGGAGAAGAAAAAACTTAGAAAAACTCGGTAAAGTCGGAGGAAAAAGTAAGATCGACCTGGAAGATGATCCTCTTGTCCAAAGGTTAAACAGCAGAGAAAAGAAATTAAAATTCGGAAAAAAGATGTTATTGAAGCGCTCTTCAGTAGTACCAGTTATAACACCTGAAAAACTTTCCTTACTTGAAACTATGGATTCTATAAAATTTTTACAAAAGATGGGAGTTCATATTCCTGGAATAGTTTTGAACCGAGTGACTGAAGAGGGATCATCAGAAAAAAGAAATGATTATGAAGAGAAAGTGCTAAAAGAGATCGATCAAAAAGTCAATAAAGAGATATTGGGCAAGATACCGTTGATGGAAGAAGAGATAATAGGCATTGATCAATTGAGTAAACATATAGATTCTTTAGAAGTAACATAACAAAATTTTAAAAAAGAACTATTAAATATCTCATTTATCATTGTTAGATAACTTAAAATGAATTTTAGAAAGGGGAGAAGATAAAATGTTAGATTTTCTAAAAGAACCTTCGGAAACTCCTGCTATAGGAGAAGCCATGACTAGAGTTTCAAAGCGGAAAGAAAAAGGACTACCTGTATTCAATTTTGCAAGTGGTAATGTGGGTCAGATGCCTGCTAACATCGAATTTATGAATATCCAGATGAGTTCAGGTGAAGATATACCCGAAGAACTGCAGAACTTATCTAAAGCGATTCAAAAAGGTATAAAGAACGCATTCGAAAAACCCAAAGGACTATCTTATTCTTCCACAGGTGGAATTGATGATCAAAAAAGACTAACTTTGAAATATTTTGAAGAATTTCATGATGTAGATCACGGTGACCTAGAGCGAGTGATCGTAACTCCTGGTGGTCAAAGAGCACTAGCGTCTTCTCTGAGGTCCATAAAAGAAGGAACAGATATATTCATGTCTCAATGGGAATACGCTCCTTCCCTTCCGATAATTGAAGATAACAATTGTAATCCGATCAAAATCGATGTTGATGATAAACTAAAATTAGATATAAATCAATTAAGAGATAAAGTCACGGAAGGTTCAGTATTTTACACAAGCATGCCTAACAATCCTTCTGGATATGTTTCTCCTGATCTATTTAGAGGGATCGTAGAAACTATGGTAGATAACAATGGAGGAGTCATATGGGATGCACCGTACATCTTTACAACATTGAAATTCGAAGAGGGTAGATTTACATTCGATGATGATTTTCTAGGAGACCAACTTGATAAATTTAATTCTACCTTATCTGAATATTCTGATCACATCTGTCTTCTTTCTAGCATTTCGAAAACGTGTTTGGTGGCAGGTCTTCGTTTCGGTTTCGCGACTGGACCGAAGAAATGGATCGACAACATGAATAATATCATAGGTAGAGAAGAATTGAGCAGTCCAACCGCTTCATTCATGATCGGTCAGGAAGTTCTATCTGATTTCCTGAAAAATAAGGAAACATACAAATGGCTGGATAAAATTTTAGCAAACAGATTGAATGTTTTGATGGAAAACGATCTACCAGTGATCTTACCAGATAATGGTAAGTTTGGAAGCCTATATGCTTTGATCAGAACCGGAGATATAGACGGAAGAAAATTCATAGAGAAAGCTTATGAAAAGTATGGGGTAGTACCTATACCGGGCGAAGCATTTTATGGAAAACCTGTGAACGCTATGAGGATCTCTCTAGTATCCACTCCTTGGAACGAAGGAGACAAAGGATGGAAAGAGAATGTTGAAAATCTAAAAAAGGCCCTATCCGATATCACTGATTAGATAAATCCTAAAACACTATTCCTACCACAATATTTTTACATAAAACCATACTTTATCCATCTATGACTAGAAAATTAAAAGAGTATCTACCAAACAGAGAAAATATGGATATCGGTGAATCAGTATTCCTGGACCCAACCGTAAGGATGATTGGAGATGTGACCATCAGAGAAAAAGCCAATATCTTAACAGGTTCGATTATAGAAGCAGACAAATCAGGTGTTGAAATAGGCGAAGAATCTGTAGTGATGGATGGAGCTTCTATAAAATCCACAGAAAGATACAAATTGACTATCGGAGATCGATCTTTGATCGGATCCGGTGCTAGATTAGAGGGATGTAAGATCGGTGAAAACAGTTTGGTAGGCATCGATGCAGTCGTAATGGAAGGTGCAGAGATCGGTGATAATGCAATAGTAGGTACCAATGCTATCGTTAAAGAGGGGACCAAAGTTCCTGATAATACACTAGTTTTGGGTAAACCTGCAGAAGAGATAAGAGACGTTTCTGAAGAGGAACTCGATAAAATAAATGATATCAGATCTCATGTTAGTTGGAAATCTGAAGAATACAAAACTATGATCGAAAGGGGAGAAGAATTCGAGACTTTTAAATCTCCAAAGAGACCAGATGAAATAATGAAAGAAGAGATCAATTTAGATGATGTGGAAGAAAGAGACGATATCGATGAATTGAAAAAAGAATTAGAGGGTCTTTTAAAAGACAAAGTTAAAGAGTAAGAAGAATGGTGGGGCCACCGAAATTTGAATTCGGGTGTCGGACTCCCAAAGCCCGAAGGATCGACCAAGCTACCCCATGGCCCCGCATGTGATATCATTCCACACAAAGTTATACAATATATATTTTCTGCTCGAGTTGATGTATAAAAGCGAGTAATACTCAAGACTATAGATTTTCATTTTCTGAATTACCCATCGCATCTTCTGCTATTGCTACAGGTGCGAATATCAGAAATATTATCGATGCTACAAAAGAACCTACAGCTGCAGTTATTCCAGATAGGTTGGTATAAGCGTTACCTAAACTCAATGCATCCATAGTTCCAAAGAAACTTTTTGCACCGAATATTACACCTATGAATGATATTATAGAATCAAATAAACTATCACTCATCAAATCAGTATTTGTATCAATTCCCATTCCTTCATAAAATGAACCGGATAATACTGATTCTAAAAATTCTAATAAAGGATTCAAACCAGCCTCTACTGAAATCGATTTTTCAAATATTCCTCCGTCATAATCAACCAACTTTTGAGCGACCAATCCTTCAACGCATCACCAAGCTCCTCCGCCCTCTCGACAGCTTCCTCAACAGTCCTCCAAACATGTTCTACGATCCACTCTGTGAACTCCTGCCAGATTCCTCCTAACTCACTCTGTACATGCTTCTCTTCGTAGAATTCGTTCCCATTTTTATCTACTATCAGTACACCTAGGTCCCAGCCATCAACCCAATAGTCTGAATTGCCTTCTATATCTATCTTTTCGGTTTTATTATCACATTGAAATTCATGCAAAAAAGAATTGAATTGTGATTCTATTCTTTCTTCCTCTTCTTCCAAATGCCCGTAGAAAAATGAATCTACGTGAGATTTGATGAAATCATCTGAGTCATCCAAAAATGGCATGTCGGCCACACTCTGCTCTACAGCCTCCGTTACTCCCTTTTCCTCCGAGGTGGTCGGGGTATATATGTTAAAAAATAAAATACTTTCGAGAAGCGGAAACAAGACTTCGGCAGTTAAAATCTAGATATTATCGCATCCTGAAATCTTCCAAGAATTCGTTTTGCCAATCTTTAAATTCCTTGAAACCCATCTTGAGATACTTTGATTCGTCAGCATCGAATTTTTTTACAACTCTGATAAGTTCCCGCTCAAAATCGAGTCCATGTTCTTCCAATCTTTCCTTATATTTACCCAGGTCAAAGTCACAGTAGATCAGCATGGATAGGATATCAGTGGCATCTTTTTTTCCTTTTACGCTGCCTCTTCTATCTATCTCCGCATTCTGTTTTAAGATGACCAAGTCCTCCAATACCGGGACCGTAAACCCCTCTATCCGTGTCACTTCCAATTCTTCTAGAGGAAAGCCAAGTTCGGAATAATATTTAACGTATATGTCAACATCGAATTTATCCTGCTGGATCTCGTACTTTTTTAAACGGTCGTTTTTCGATACGTCATAATCCTGCCTCAATTGGCCAAGAGTGTCAAAATCGATCACAATATCTATATCCTTAGATTTTTGATTCTTAGACCATAAGTAAACTGCCCAACCACCGATTAGGATAAAATCGTATTTTTTAGAGAATTCCTGCAGACTTTTCCAGCTAGCTTTCGTCAATGATTCATTCCAAAATTCTGTCATGCATCTCCCTCGTAAATTCCTTAGCGTACCATTCTTTCATATTCCAGAGATCAGCGAAAACCAAAGCTTCATTGACTGTGGTCTCTTTTTTCATCACGAATAGGTTTGGTGGGCCTTTCCTCTCAGGAAAACGTTTTTTGATCTCTTCGAGGCCCGAATCTTCAGCATAAACATAGACTTCGGAGTAATCTGCTGGTACTTCTCCATATCTGAATTTGTATGCCGTATAGGCGGTGAATTCCACCCCACCCGGCATAGACCCCTCTATCTCCCTTACTTTTTTATCAACTCTTGTTTTATACTCTACATCTTTCTCCGTATTTCTTATACTAGCCATGAACATCAGTATTTTCTCTTTGTCTCTAGTCTTCAAGCTTCTACTAGATATCTCGACGGCACCCATCTTTTCCAGTTTCTTCACCGTCCTGTTCACCGTACTCAAAGATATATCTAATTCCCTAGATATCTCTGCCTGACTGGTCTTATCATGGTCCACCAGCCAGGCACAAACCATCACTGATTTTCGCATCTTTTGATTCAAAGTAATCTGCACTTATAAAACTTTCGATAAAAAAGAAATATATTTAAAGAAATTATCATTGCAATCGAAAGATGGTTCTTTCAACTAGATTCATCATCACTTTTATATTCATACATGGCTTCTATTATAGCATCCATCAGCTCAGGTCCTTGCTTTTTGTAGACTGCGTACTGTATCTTTCCTTCACTTTTTGTGTGTATAAACAGATGATAGCTGCCTGTTACTTTCTTTTCTACATCTATGATATCATCGAACGACCTGAAATATCTTTCATCAGGCGGTCTTTTCTGCCAGAGCCAATAATTCGGTTGAGGAAACCATAAACCGTTTTCATATACATCGAAATGGGCATCCTTGTAGGTTCTGATTAAGTTAAGTATGAAAAAAATAGAAATTGCAACCATTATCAATCCGATTGTTCCAATAATCGGTTTTCCTACCCAAAACCCCGCTGAAAAAATAATCGCTAAAAACAATCCTAAGCTTGTTATCAATATCTGTCTGATATTTCCCCATTTCTTTGATGTCCTATGGATCAGCTTTCCCCATTCTTCATTACTCTTTTTCATACTTTCACCCTTCTTGTTGACTTTTTACTACGATAAACCATGTTGTAGCTGAGGTGATTATAAAGCTAAACGATAATAAAGTAGCTAAGGTAACTACTGCAGCACAAGCATCTGATCCACCTGCACTACCTATCCCTGCTAGATCTCTAAATATCATACCTAAACCAGCTACTGCCAATATCATACTAAATACACTTAAGCCCTCTGCAAACACAGGATTTTCTTCTTTAGCTTGGGTGGCCCATATGGCTGCTTCGAAAGCTTGCGTAGCCGTGTCGATAACCCAATCCTTAAGTGCATCACCAAGTTCCTTCGCCTTCTCTACAGCTTCCTCTACAGTACCCCAAACATGTTCTCTTATCCACTCTGTGAACTCCTGCCAGATTCCTCCTAACTCACTCTGTACATGCTTCTCTTCATAGAATTCACTCCCATTTTTATCTACTATCAGCACACCTAAGTCCCAGCCATCAACCCAATAGTCTGAATCGCCTTCTATATCGATATACTTGTCCAAAATTATCAGACCGTCATAGTATTCTAATTCACTAGCTGAAATATTTTTATAGTTTCCCTGATTCAGATTGGTTATATTCACGTAAGCTATACCGCTTGCATCGAAGAATTCCATATGCACTCTTCCTTTCGCATCACCACCATCTAAGATGTTTTCTACACGTAATTCCATCGAATATGGATTTATCGTATCGACAGTATAAACATTGAACTGCTTATTGATCACATCTTCTCT
>JBKHIX010000084.1:0-8280 GCA_046538435.1 Thermoplasmata archaeon
TTTTAAGGGCTTTTAACTTCTTTTCAAGCAACGAGCCTAACATATCTAAACCTCCAAATAAAATGATGGAGTTACTACTACAAAAACCTTTTTAGAAATCTGATTATTCAATCGATCGCAGATTCTGCAGTGTTCAAAATAGATTCTATTTTACCTTCAAGAACGTTAACCCTCGATTTTAATCTAGCGTTCTCTTTCTTCAGTTCTTTAAACCTTGATCTCAACTGAGAATTATACTCGTTATCTATCTTTTTATTTTCTTCCGTTTCTCTATGTACTTCCTCAGAATCATATCCCTTCAAATAATAGGCAATTTTAACTTGGACCTCAATCAAATTATCCTCTTCTATATCATAATACACACTTTTTTTCTCCACATCTAAAAGGTTTTTATGTAGTTCTCTATCCCGTGTTACCATAATGTCTTTTTTATCCATCTTATCGACTAATTTAAAATCCAAAATACCTTTGTATTCATCGTTAACATCGATGTATTCATTATCGTGGAATTCAGTGATCTCCTCTTTGACATAGGTTGGAAGATTTTCGTCCAGGATTAATTTCATATTTACCAATCAATAGCTAGTAATATTATAAATTTCCCTTCTGCAAGAACAATTTATTTTCTGATATTATCAAAAATGTGTATATCTACCTCCAGTTGGTCCAGTTGTTAAGGGTTTAGACACTATTTTATTCCTTGAGTACAATATAATTGATATTATAACTATATTCATTCATTCTATAATCTGGCTAATAATATTAGTTATAGTAGGATTCATCTTGGAAGAATATTGAGTCAAGCAAAGATTTTAATCCTATAAAATCATGTTATAATAGGTGATTAGATGGTAGTAAAAATAGATGAAGATGCATGCATTGCATGTGGAATGTGTGAAGAAGAATGTCCTGTTGACGCGATAACAGTCAATGATGTAGCAAAGGTAGATGCTTCAAAATGTGAGGATATAGGAGATTGTGTTGAAGTCTGTCCTGTCGATGCACTTAGCTTATAAAATAAAAGCAGTAAAACTTTTATATTCAAATCAATTTTCCACTACCGTGATATAATGGTAGTAGAAGTTGATGAAGGTGCATGTATAGCTTGCGGTCAGTGCGAACCAGAATGTCCTGTCGATGCGATTACAGTTGAAGATGTTGCCATCATAGATGAAGGTGCATGCATAGACTGTGGACAGTGTGTCGACGTGTGTCCGGTTGATGCAATGAGTTTATAAAACTCTTTTAAATTTTTTCCCACTTCTTTTAAGTGGAATTCTATTTTTCTAATATATTTTCTATTTTCTCTTTTTCTCTTCCTGAATACTCTTCTATTTCGATATCGCTTTCTTCAATTATCTCTCTAGCTAGCTCGTCAGGATAACCCTCTTTGTAAACTATTCTCTTGATTCCTGCATTAATCAGGATCTTCATGCATAAAACGCAGGGGTGATGAGTACAGTATAATGTTCCATCCTTTACACTTACACCAAAGACTGCTGCTTGTATCACAGCATTCTGTTCTGCGTGAACACCTCTGCACAATTCATGTCTTGTACCTGATTTCACATTCATCTGTTCTCTTCTACACCCAACTTCTTCACAATGTGGAAGATCTTTTGGGGCACCATTGTAACCACTGCTTATAACCTGTTTATCTCTAACTATGACTGCACCTACATGTCTTCTCAAACAGGTGGAACGTGATGCAGCCAATTCAGCCATTGTCATGAAATACTCATCTACAGTTGGTCTGTCCATATTTTACCAAATAACAACCACGTTTATTTTATTTTCGAGTAACTACCTCTTTAGTAAGAATTATATATAAACACATAGTATTTTCCTTAAAAATTTAAAACTCAAAAATGACTTAACCAAATTACTCTGTATTAATTGTTTATGGAGGGTAAAAAAGATGATTGAAATAAACATAGAAAATATGGTGGCTTCCGCATCTTTAGGAGAATCATTCGATCCTGAACGGGTTGTAGAAGCGTTAGAAAGTGCGAAATATGATCCTGATAAATTCAAAGGTGTGATTTTCAAGATAAGACAGAAAGATTTGAAAACATCTGTATTATTATTTAATAGTGGAAAAATAGTATGTACAGGAGCTACTGTACAGGAAGATATCGAAAAAACAATCAGACTTTTAAAAAAACTTCTAACTGATGAAGGGATAGAAGTCAACAACGATGTCAACCTAAAAATTCAAAATATTGTTGGAACAACCGATTTAGGCCATTCTTTAAATTTGAACTCGGTAGCTATTGCATTTGGGTTAGAAAAGATAGAGTACGAGCCAGAACAGTTTCCTGGTCTAGTTTATAGGATGGATGAACCAAAATTAGTGATGTTATTTTTTGGTTCAGGAAAAGTCGTATGTACAGGGGGAAAAAATACAGAAGAGATGAAAGAAGGCGTTGAAAAGGTCCGGAAAGAGTTAATTAATACCGGTTTTCTCCCAGATAATAAATAATTTATATACAATCAGGATAAGGATTATTATGGAGAACCTAGAGAAACAGCTTAAATCTATTGGAAAAGATGTTTTAATATCTCTAGTAATTCTTATTTTTATTCTTGGCATCTTGTTCGTCTATAGTGGAAGATGGCCACCACTTGTTGTAATTGAATCTT
Source organism: Thermoplasmata archaeon (assembly GCA_046538435.1). Lineage (GTDB taxonomy): Archaea > Thermoplasmatota > Thermoplasmata > Halarchaeoplasmatales > Halarchaeoplasmataceae > CAYSTL01. The sequence goes on from JBKHIX010000084.1 coordinate 2,644, forward strand.
CAAGTATGAGTCATGGTACAGGTGACCCACCAGATAGTCAAATCGGGGTTATAGATACTGGGGATATCGTTATTGTGAAAGAAACAAGCGGTGAAGATATCATAACCTACGTCGAAGGAAAAGCAGAAGGATACAAAACCTACGGTCAATACGGTGATGTACTAATCTACAAAGCTCTAGGTAAAGATAAAACTCCAATTATACATAGGCCTGTATTATATTTAATATATAATGATGGGGCATTCGATATACCCTCATTAAAAAATCTTGATTATGGAGAAGAATGGACTCTTGAAAACGAAGTCCAGCAGGGAGATGAGAGATGGAATAATCTTACAGGGTCTTTTTATATTCATGATTACGGATACGCAAACAAAGATATAAAGATCGATCTCGAACCATTGTTGAAATTCAAGCATTCAGGTTATATTACTATGGGGGATCACAATCCAAAAATAGACCAGAATCTCAGCGATCCTATATGTGCTGAGCCTGTCAAAAACGACTGGGTTGAAGGTAAAGCTAGAGGTGAATTACCCTGGTTCGGTATATTAAAATTAATCACTATAGGGAAAACTTCCTACATACCTCAAAATAGCTGGTACTATCTTTTTGGATCTCTATCGATAATACTCATAAGCCCATTTCTGATTGAATACTCCGTTGAAATTTATAAAAGAAAAATAGAGAGACCAGATTCAAAGAATGGCGGATCTCGAGATAATCATTATTTAGAAAATAATGAAGAAAAGAATGAATCAGAGAAAATAAAGGAAAAAAGGTTTGATTCCTGATCTTAGATCAAAGTTGTCTGTTCCATCTTATTGAACTTTAGTTGGCTAACAGGTTCGATACTCTCGTCTTCTTCGATGGTTTTTATTATCTCAGTTTTAGGAACGCTAGATTGTATCTCCTTAGTTCTACCTCTTCTACCAAAAGATTTCACTCTAGCATTCACTAGTCCAAGCATATCCAATTCAGATATCAAATCTGTAACCCTTCGCTGTGTGAGCGGGTCCATGCCTGACCTCAAACTAAGTTCCTTGTAACCAGAATATACTTCTCCAGTAGTCAGTTTCTGCTTACCATTATTCTCACTCAAAAGCACAGAATAGAGAACCAATTTTGAATGTGTTGGTAAAGTAGTTACTGCTTCCCTCACACAATCCTGTTCTATCTTATTCTTAGCTTTATAGACATGATTTGAATCTACTTTCGTTTCATTGTTTCTTTCCGCTATCTCAGCAGAAACCCTTAGTAGATCCAAAGCTCTTCTCGCATCACCATGTTCCTGTGCAGCTAGGGCTGCACACAAAGAGATAACATCGTTGCCGAGTATCTCTGGTTCGAAGGCTTTTTGAGCACGGTCTAATAAAATATCTTTAAGCTGGTCTGCGTTATATGGTGGAAAAATCATCTTTTCTTCGCCAAGACGACTTCTTACTCTTGGGTCTAGGAACTCTGTGAATTTTAAATTGTTAGATATCCCTATTATACTCACTTTACTCTGGTCCAATTCGGAATTGATCTTAGACAGGTGATACAGGACACTATCCCCGCTTTTAGAAACCAATTTATCCAGTTCGTCCAAAATAATTATTACTACTCTTGACTTCTCATCGATTCTATCTTTCAAAGATTCATACACTTTTTCCATGGGCCAACCTGTAAATGGTATCTGTTCACTCCATTTCTCAACAAACTTATTTCCAATATTCTTCATAACTCCATAGTGAGTATCAACTACTTCACAATTTATGTAGACGTATTCTACTTTGTTGATATTATGTTCAGAGAATTTTCCATCTAGTTCGCTTTCCATGCTCTCTTTTTTCAATCTATTTATCTCCCTTTCCAAATACCTGACAACTGCTGTTTTACCTGTACCAGTTTTCCCAAATATCAGCACATTAGAAGGACGATTCCCTCTCAACGCAGTTACCATTATAGAAGCAAGATTTTGAATATATTTCTCTCTATGGGGTAATTCTTCAGGAATATAAGATGGGCGCAGTATGTCCCTATCACCCTTAAATACTGGGTTTGAATTCATATAGGATTTAAATATATTTTCTGACATAGGTAGTACCTCCTTACTTAAGGGGTTTTTACTTCATCACCCCTCTATTTCATGTGGAAATCAAAGTCGACGCACAGCTAGGTTTAATAGCTAATTTAGACTATCGACCTCAATATCATCTCGAATGCAGTTAGGGACATTAACGATATTCTAGTACATACAAAAAGTTTTCGTCAGACGCTCCCTGAAGTGCTGTCTACTACCTTTTATATATCCTCCGTATGACGCTTTATATAGGTTTATATATCAATAAATAGGGGTGCATATATTATTTATCTTGTTATTAAATTTTAGGCGTTTTCAAAATGTTCCGGAATTGTTAAAATTAAGCAACCATTTTAAATCTTTATCCGATTTCATCTGCAGTTAATTCAAACTCCTTAACCTTTTGAGGAGGATATTCATCATTATCTATCATATCTTTCAATTTATCAATGGTTTCCTTTACTTTTTTATGATATTTATCATCTATTTCAGCGACTTCAAATTCCTCCATATCTAAGATATAATATGTACCATCAGTCTCCACCCAAAAATCGACGAAAAGATCTTCAGCCTCATACCCTCCTTCACACTTAAAAGGAGGTGTTCTTATATCTGAATAATATCCAACTAATGTTTTATCTTCTTCAAAAATCTTCACTACATTGAACCATTTATCTAAAAGATCAAAAAGAACTCCGTAGTAACCATCGTTTATCAAGGGCTCCTCTCCTAAAGGAGTAAAGGGTTTTGAAAGGCGGAATATAAAAGATGAGACTATCATATCCTCATCATCCGCCAAAAGTTTCTGTTTCCATTCTCTTGTTTCTTTTCCAGTTCTATGATATCGTACTTTTACCATCTGTCATTCCACAGGTCCGATTGGAAATATAGTTTTTTCGTAATACTCGTTTGTTACCTCTGCTAATGCGGTGTACACTGCACTGAAACCACAAAGTATACCTTCATACCCTGCTATTGTAGCTACTGTAGAATTATATTCACCTATTGCTAGAAGGAAGAATAGTATTGTCAATGTTCCAAAAACAACTTGTAACGCTCTGTTTAGTTTTAAGGTCGAGAGGAACATCCACCCTGTGAAAAGACCCCACATAGCTAGATAAGAAGCCAATGCAGCTTTACCAGGAAAAGCTATACCTGGTGTAATCTCAGGTATCATCACGAGGGCAACAAAGCTGAACCAGAAAAGACCGTAGGAACTGAATGCTACACCAGCAAAAGTATTACTTTGTTTCATTTCCCACCAGCCTGCAATCAATTGTGCAATTCCACCGTAAAATATGCCCATGGCTAGGATCATGCTAGATAGCTCTATATAGTCTGCATTGTGTATGTTTAAAAGCACCGTCGTCATACCAAAACCCATCAAACCCAGTGGGGCGGGATTGGCTAACTTTTTTGCATCTGCCATAAAATCACAGATTGGTAATTAATTTTAACTATATAGTATTTACTGACTAGGTATATAAACGTGATTAAAGACCATTCAAAAAGAGAAATATTTCAAAATAGAATTATATTTTCTGATGGCATTATAAAAAATGATAGAAAAAAACAAGGAAAAAGATTATGATTTTTTTGCCTTCTTTTTGGCACGTTCTCTTCGTTTTTTAGCATTGAATCCAGTTGCTCTTTCCAAGAAATCATTCCATTTACTGATTGTTTTCATGGCGACGTCATCATCAGCGTCATCATCCATCTTCAAGTCCACCCAGAGCTCTGTTCTGCCCTCTGTCCATACTTCTAGACAATCTATAGCACCTTCATCCTCTGTGATCAATTTTTCATCATCCTTTTTTACTGAACCGAATATCTCTTCCATCAGTTCTTCCAGCTGATCACCTTGATCACCTTCGATATTCTTGAAATGACCTCTTTTGACATCATATCGATTTTTTCCCATGTTACCATTATCCTCTAAGCATAAATCATATAAGATTTTTGGGTAGATATATTATCTTATCCTGAAGTCTTTTATATGTCCCCTTTTATGACTTCATCATGAAAAGAATCCATGCACAAGAGGCTATCGAACTCAAAGAAGGTACACAATGTAAATTATCTGGATGGCTTCAGGAAATAAAAAATCTAGGTGGTATCGCATTCTTGAAAGTCAGGGATAGAACCGGTGTATTTCAAGTAGTAGTTGTAAAGGATGAAGTAGGGGATGAATACGACGAGATTGTGAATATTTCCAGAGAAAGTGTTATCGAAGTAGAAGGCGACCTGCAAAAGACAAATCAAACTGAATTGGGATATGAGATAATACCAACCTCGATCATCGTTGAAAATGAAGCTGATAAACCTTTACCTCTTGGAGTGGTTGATAAAGTAGATTCAGATATGAAAACACGCTATGACAATAGATTTCTAGACCTTAGAAAGAAGGAAAAAAGAACTATATTTGAATTGAGAAATCTACTAATAAACAGATTGAGAGATTTCTTCAAAAAGGAGGATTTCATCGAAGTGAGCACACCCAAGATAGTAGCTGCAGGGGCTGAAGGTGGTGCTACATTATTCGAAGTAGATTATTATGATAAAAAGGCATATCTCGCACAAAGTGCTCAGTTATACAAGCAGATGTTAATGGCCTCAGGTTTTGAGAGGGTATATGAAATCGGACCAGCATATAGAGCAGAGGATTTTGATACAATCCGACACACCTCCGAATTCATATCCCTTGATTTTGAGATGTCATTTATCGAGAGTTCAGAAGACATAATGGACATGACTAGTTATATGATAAGTCATGCCCTAGAATATGTTAAAGAAAGCGGATCAGAAATGTTAGGCCTATTAGGTGTTGATATCAAAGTACCTGAACATCCATTCAAAAAGATACCTCACAGCGAATGTATCAAAATCCTAGAAGACATGGGAAAAGAATGGGAAGGTGAACCTGAAATAGATACCGAAGGAGAAAAGATGCTGGGAGAACATGTGAAAGAAAAATATGGTACAGATTTCTTCTACATAACAGAATTCCCCACAAGATTAAAACAGGGAACATTCTATGCCATGCGAAAGGATTACGACCCATCTTTAACTACGTATTTCGATTTGGAATACAAGGGGCAAGAACTAGTATCAGGTGGTCAGAGGGAACACAGATATGATGTCCTTACAGAACAGATGGATGAGATTGGTCTAAAAAAAGAGAATTTTCAATCATACCTGGAAACGTTCAAATACGGTATGCCGTCTCACGGAGGTATTGGTCTGGGATTAGACAGATTTGTACAGCAGATGCTTGACCTAGAAAATATCAGAGAAGCTATCTTATTCCCGAGGGATACAAGTAGGTTAGAACCGTAAATTTACATAGAGTCAGGCAGAATGCCTCCGTCTTCGAGGAATCTATCAGAATTCTTTTCTGAGAATTCTGATTTATAGATAGAATTGTGGGCAATTCTATCGAATTTTATAAATTCCTCTGTATTACGAAGAGTTATTCTGAGTAAAAAGAGGGATTCATATCCTCCGTATTGCTGGAACCGTGTTCCAGCTATCTTTGGAAATACTTTAGAATTTCCAAACGATACCACAGGAAA
>JBKHIX010000194.1:0-2565 GCA_046538435.1 Thermoplasmata archaeon
TGTACCTTCCCCAATCTACTCTACCTTTTTTACCGAGATAATTCTCTTCGGTCGGGTTGAAGTTATATGCTAATGCTCCAGGTATTTCATCATCTTTTGTACCTAAAACACCGTCTTCCCCCTTTCTCTCGTACTTGAGATCACCATCGACGTCTTTCCATCCATCTAGCATACCATCATCATTGCTATCTGCTTTCTTTGGATCTGTATTCACTCCCTCGAACAGTATTTCAGCACTCTTAATTCGAACCCTTCTATCATGAGAAGAAACAAATTTCACTGGTATAGAAACTTCTTTATCTTCTTCATTTAAATAGTTCTCAAAAAAGTATTGATTCAAACCGGTCTTCATCCTTCCAAACTTTACATTTTGATTTACAGAATCTATAGATTCCCAATCTATCTCACCATCATCCCCCACATCTACTTTCAGATCTTTTATATTGTAAGAACCTGCGACTTCTAGATCGAGACACGCTCTACTGCAGAAAAGATTTTCGTATGGTTTTCTATCGAATTCTAAATTGATAACAGAATTGGTCTCAAATTCAGTTTTATCAAAACTATCTTTATCTAACTTTTTATCTTCAGCTTCAGTCATCTCAGTTTTATCCGATAAACCGTCGGAATCAAAATCAGCAGAAGATCCTTTCAAGGTTACATCATCATCGGATGTTTCATCATCACTAACCTTTCCATCATTTATAAATACATTCAAATTATTGATACCTTCATCGATTTCAAAAGATGGTATATCATATTCAACTTCATTATTTTCAGCTTTTTTGTTCAAGGGGTTAGCTGTCCCAAAAACTGGTGAATATACTGTCATTACCAGCACTGCTATCACTACATAAACTAAAATTTTTAATCCTCTTCTTTTCATAGTTTTAACCTTACCGAGAAAGGGGATGATATTATATTATTTAAATATTTTTTTTTAATACTTGTACAAGTATGCAATCGGTTTCGTTCTCTGGATATTTTACTTTAAATACCTGTAAAATTTTTAATAGGATTGAAATTCTACATTCGTATAATAGAGTTCCAAAACCACTCTATAAAATACTGTAAAAAAAGGTTATTCTATATCCCTTCACCAAGTATCTTAACTTCTTTACCATCCATCTCCACTTTCAGCAGTGATTTGATATCTACTCCGAATTCTTCTTCCAGCTCTTCTTTAATACCTATCTTTTCGAAGACGACTACGACATCGCAGACATTTACACCGATCTTATCCAACGCTTGTAAAATAGATCTCAATGTACCGCCAGTACTCAACACATCATCAATCAAGAAAACAATGTCCCCTTCTTCCACAAAATTAAGAAACATATCAGAAGAAGAGTAACCAGTTACCTGCTGTATAGACACTTCATTCTCCAGACCATATTTTCTTTTACGTATAAACTTGTATGGAATACCTGTTTTCATAGAGAGTGCAGCACCGAGCGGAAAACCCATGGACTGTGCCGTCAAGATATAATCACAGTCGAGATTACAATTATCCATAACTGTATCCACAACTTCATGCAATAGTTCTGGTTCAACCAACGGTAATCCATCAGACAGCGGATGAACAAAGTAATAGTAACCATCCATCTCTACTACGGGACACTCTTTCAAAGATTGTTTCAATTTTTCAAGCATCTATTCCACCCTTTGGACTAAATCTTTAGCTGTTTTTTCGGCTTTTTTCATTATCTCTTCTTCTCCTTCTACATACCTATCTTTCATAACTATCTTTCCGTCTATTATCACATCGGTCACGGAAGAACCATTCATCGAATATATCAAATCAGAAACAGGGTTGTGGCCAGGAACCGTTTTTACGTTCTTTTCGATCAATATAAGATCGGCAGCTTTACCTTCTTCTACTTTTTCACCACCGGTACCAAGAGCTTCAGCACCGTATTCTGTTATCATCTTATACGCTTCTTCAGCAGGTAAAACTGTTGGGTCTCCCTTCATCTTCTGCTGTAAAGAGGCAATCTTGATCTCTTCAAGCATGTCTAGATTATTGTTAGAAGCACATCCATCAGTGCCGAGAGTTACCATCACATCTTTGAATTTGGGATAATCCATCGGTTTTCCGACGCCTAATTTCATGTTTGATGATGGGTTGTGACTTATGACTGCTCCTAATCCCTGTAATACATCGAAATCTTCATCTTCTAACCAAACAGTATGAGCTCCGATCAACATTTCATTTACAATCCCGATATCATCCAGATACTCCACTAAACTCTCATCGTGCTCTTCTTTAAAATCGTTCAATTCCTGCTCAGTTTCAGCTATGTGAAGATGGATGGGGATATCATTCTTCTTTGAATACTCTGCACACCATTCCAATCCCTCTCTAGAAACCGTGTAAACAGCATGAGGACCCAAAGCTGGTTTGATGTTATCAAATCCACTTAAATGATCGACCAGATCGATAGTTTTCTTTTTCTCAGACTCCCTCTTCTCCTCATCGCCTAAGTCAACAAAACCGTAAGAAAGCATAGCCTTCATACCCATCTCATCGACTGCATCAGCAACCTTTTCCATAAAATAGTACAT
>JBKHIX010000085.1:0-8136 GCA_046538435.1 Thermoplasmata archaeon
AGTAATCAGTTACTTCTCCGCTTTGGAATTCCGATTGTACCATTAGATTGTTTTCACGTTTGAATTTGGTTCCGTTCCATGGCGAGATGTACGGACAGCCTCCGCCACCTCCTCCATCATCTTCAAGATAGTTTATGGTGATAGTTTTCGTATTGCTTACTTCCCATCCTCCGTATTTATCCCGCATCTTTGCGGTGACTGTTATGTTATAATCTTTACTTCCACCAGGATCTATGTCATCAGGCAGGCTATATGTATGGCTTGCAACAGTTTCTTTATCTTCAAAGTAATACCAATCCTGACCAGACGGTTTTTCATAAGTATATGGTTCCCAATCTTCTTTTATAGTATCCACATCAGAACCATCACCCCAATCAACCTTCAAATAATCTACTATTGGAACCTCTGGTTGATGATGAGGTATGTTTACACCAACAGTGGTTGAAACACTTTTTGATCCAGTATAGGTATTATATGTGTCTGATGTAGGGTTATTCTTTACTGATTGGATTTCACCATTCCTTATGGTAACGGTTACTGATGTTTCAGCACCATTCACTAGAGGATCTGAACCTGTGTCGATTGTACCTCCTTGCCAAAAAGACATTTTGTTTATAGCAGAAAATTTCAGATTAAGAGTATGTGGTTCATCAGTTGAATCAGGAAGAGTTACGGTAAAATGAGTTTCAGCAGTATATAAATAATAATCTCCTTCACCCCCATCTTCATAGTTTATTCTATTGTTCCAATCAGATATTTCAAAAAAGTTCGGTAAGGCTCTGAACTCTGCATAAGCTTTAGAATTGGGTCCAGTCCCATCATTATCATCTACAAAATTTGCTCCCCCAGATGCGAATTCATTCGCAATAAAAACATTAGCATTATATATTGGTCCGAGAATTGGTGTAGATCCAATTACTTCATGTGTAGCTTTTATACCTGTATTTTTTATATGATTCCAAAATTCACTATTTCCATTTCCACCAATATCGTTATAACCATCATAATCAGTCATATTACCTCGATAATGATAGGAACTATCCAAATCTACAGAAGTGGTAGAGGGAGCATCACTTCCAATTTTTGCTTTAATTTTTACTCCCGCAGTACTATAAAGCTGATAAAAATCGTTGTCTCCATATTCTATATATTCTACGGTATCATCAGAAAATCCAGATGCGGCTACTGATACATCGATTTCTTGTTTACCACCATAATCTGTAACATCAGTTACATTTGCACATATTCCTATCCCCTTTGTGTATACGTCGTATCAGTATTATTACTTGTATACTCTGTATCATAAGTATATCCATGATCCTCATTTTGCCACCAGATTCCAGTAGCACTAGCTAAGTTACCTAATGAAAATCCAATTATCAATGTGAGTATGATCAATATTACAAAAGTAGTATATCTTTTTGTTTTCATTTTAACACCTCTTTTTCAATGTTAATATCTATAGTAGCTACAAGATCCTGAGACAGTCCTTTTGCCACACTCTGAATTTTTATTGCATAACTATTATTCCAATTATGTTTTGGTATAACTAAAGTTGCATTTACCTCGCTTGTAAAATTATTTTTATTTATATCAAAACCTAAAAAAGCTTTATTTTTACCGGTAGCACCATGGACATTTTTATCAGTTGACCATAGGTTTACTCCATTTTCTTTTAAGCCTGCTGTATTAAAATCAAGGTGGTTGGCTGATATATTTTTTCCATTTAGTTGATACATTTGAAGTAATAGAGAATCAACTTGGTACTTAGATTCAAAATTACATTTTACATTCAATTTCAAATCAAGTTCATATTCACTAGAGTATGATGTAGCACTTATTGCTGTTATTTTAAATTTTAGATAATTATTCTCCTCACTTAATATTGTTCTCGCTGTGACATTTTTATACCAATAACCATTTGTATTTTGGTAAGTTATACCAGACTCTGGTTTTATATAATTCACACTTATTTCTTCATATCCTTCCTCAACTTCGATCTTCTGTTTCGATTCAGCATTGTTCAAAGAGTACGCTGTTATACTGACAAATATCAGCAAAATCACCAATAGCGTTAATCTTGGTTTATTCTTCTCACTTATCTTCAAACTCATATTAGTTATTCACCTTCGCGTATGAAAGTAATTAATATTATTTTTTTTGTTAAAGATATTTAAACTGACGCTGATTTTCATAGAATTTAAATCGAATATTCACTTACCCCCTTCGATATTGACCTGAACAGTTGCGGTGACATCTTCAGATAATCCATGGACTACAGCCTGAATCTCTAAACTGGACTCTTCACCCACATTTTCCTCTGGAAATGACCAATATAAGACGTTTTCAACTACAAACTCATTTGATTCTAAATCGTATCCCTGATAAGCATAGTGTTCTGGACTTGCAGCCCTTACGCCACCTCGTTGTTCATCGGAAGGCCAGATCTCTCCACCCACAATTTGAGAGCTAATAGTTTCAAATTGTATCCCATTAAAGGGTGGCTCATTATTTACCATTTCTGAGCCTGTAAATTTGAATGTATCTACGTCCAATTCTTCTTCAAACGTCCCTTCAGCTGTAAGATGGATATAGATACGCTCAGCTTCTCCACCTGGTTCGATTTTTATAGGATCAGCCTTCAATTCCAGATGACTCTCATTGTTAACAATCGCGGAACCTGTAGTATTAACTTCATCTCCAAGTACCGCTGGCTGATCATCCATGGCTAGATGCTCGATCGTGAGTTCTCCTAGCTCTTCCTCAATTTCTATCTCAACCTGCTCCTCTCCCTGCTGCCATCCGACGACGACCATAGTCACCGCCAGCATCGCGACGATCGGGATCACCATCAATCTGACTTTTGTTTTCTCGGACATACTCACATCCTACCTCTTATGGTCAAATGCACTACTTTTTTCGAATAGAGAAAACCACAGTCACCACTTTAAATGCCACGAAAAATACTGCCACCCTAGGTCTCATCATACATCACTCCCCTCTAAACAGATGTCTACTGTAGCTGGAACATCCTCTGATAGTCCGCCTACTATTGCTTCTAACTGTAGCGTAAATTCTTCTCCGATATTTTCTGAATCAATCTCCCAGTACAGCATAGTTTCTACTGAAAATTCGTTCGAATCTAAGTCATAGCCCTCATGCGCAAAATGCCCGGGGCCTAGCATAGCACTTCCGGGTTGCTGTTCATGAGAGGGCCATCGTTCACCTCCTTCGATTCGGCTATAACTAGTCCTAAAGTCGACACCATTGAACGGTCTTTCACTTTCTTCTTTTTCTGATATTCTAAACTTAAAAGTGCTCACGTCTAACTCCTCTTCAAATGTACCTTCAGCAGATAGTTTGATCCGGGCATCTATAACATCAGATCTCTTAAGAGATATAGGTTCCACTTCAAATTCCAAAGAACTCTCATTGTTCACATTAGTGGTTACTACCGACTTGTTTTGTGGACAAGTTGTTACTAAATCTTCATCCGGTTGCTCTTCCTCTGGTATCACTATCTCATCATATCCTTCATCAACAGTGATCTTCTGTTTCGATTCAGCATTGTTCAAAGAGTACGCTGTTATACTGACAAATATCAGCAAAATCACCATCAAAGTAAACCTTGGTCGATTTTTATCACTTATCTTTAACCTCATATTGCTAGATCACCTTCGCGTATGAAAGTAATTCATTCTATTTATTTTTTTATTAAAAATATTGTAAAGCACATTGATATTGAAAGAATTCATAAATTGATAAATAAATCATCACAAAAAAGTCTTTTAGTTAGATTTCGAATGAAAAAAGTTATAGATAACTAGCAAATCAGGTTAAATAACACTCGTGATATTATGACTGAAAAAATTCTAGTTACAGGGCCCTTTGGCCAGATAGGATCTGAGTTGGTTCCAGGACTGCAGGAACGACATGGGAAAGAAAATGTTGTTGCTCTTGGACACAGACATATTCCAGATGATTATGAAGGAGTTTTAGAGACAGGAGATGTTAGAAAAAAGGAAGAGATGGAAGAGATTATCGAAAAACATGACATCACTCAAGTTTATCATTTAGCTTCACTCTTATCAGCGATAGGTGAGAAGAAACCAAATCTTGCTTGGGACGTAAATATGGAAGGTCTCAAAGTATTCTTAGATCTAGCTGTTGAACACGATATGAGGATGTTCTGGGCGAGCTCTATAGCTGTTTTCGGTCCAACATCACCACAGCACAACACCCCTCAGAGAACTATCTTAGAACCGGTCACCGTGTACGGTGTAACCAAGGTTTCAGGAGAACTGCTTTGTCAATATTATCATGAAAAGTACGGGTTGGACGTGAGAAGTCTCAGATATCCTGGATTGATAAGCTGGAAGGAAGAACCTGGTGGTGGAACTACAGATTATTCAGTAGAGATGTTCTATAAAGCGGTCCAAGGTGAAGATTATACATGCTTCGTTACAGAGGACACAAAACTTCCACTGATGTACATGGAAGATGCTATCCGCGGAACATTGATGCTCATGGATGCTGATGAAGAAGATATCTCTGTATGGACGAGCTACAATCATGGTGCTTTAAGCTTCACAGCAAAAGACTTAGAAGAAGAGATAAAGAAATACTACCCCTATTTTGAAGTTTCCTACAAACCAGATGAGAGACAGAAAACAGCAGACTCATGGCCGGATACCGTCGATGACACTCCAGCAAGAGAAGACTGGAACTGGTATCACAAGTACGATCTAGAAAAGATGACAGAAACGATGATAGAAAATCTAAAGAAAAAATTAGAGTGAATGTATTTCACTCCTTTTTCTTTTTTACTATTTTTCATTTGTTAGGGTTTGGAGTTTTGACCACCAGTACTTTAGTGTCTTCCTCAGATTCATTTTTCACCTTAATACAGGCAGGAGGCCTCTTCCTTCAGGTGGAGGTAGTTGACAGTATGAGGTATATCCTTTGGACTGAGTACTATATTTCCTGCAGATATCGCTTTCTCTTCATCACCAACTTTGATCGTTGGTTCACCTTCTATCACATAGAAGAAAACGTCCACTGGAGTGGTGTGTACTGGTAAACCTTGTCCAGGTTGGAATGCTAATAGTACCACCTGAACTTCATCTTCCTGTATCAATCTGTGCGGTTCAAAATCTTCTTTAGCTTCATATTCTTTCGTATCTATTATATCCATTTTCGTCACCTTATTTTTTTATCTTCTGTTGGCATATTTCATCTCCACTTAAAATGGAGCTTTTTTGTTCAAAATCTATATCCTCGCCGAGAACATCCTTCATTATGTCCTTGTGGATGCCGCATATGTATCTAGCAAAGGTTTTCGATACGTCTGAAAAGATGCAGTTTCTATATTCTATAATATAGCCATCATCATCTTCCTTGTAAGAGCTTAAGAAACCGAGGTCATTGAAGTTATCTACCAGCCTTTCTAACTTTGCTTCCGTGTCTTCATTTTCGCTCTCTGGCTTAATATATCCTCCAAGATCATCTCCAACCTTCTTCATAAGATTCTCCATCTCTTCTTCTGATAGTTGTTCTTCAAGCCTTTTGATCAAAATGTTAAGTAGCAGACTTGTTTCTTTTGGAAACAGGTCCAAACCATTCTCAGTCAATTGATAATATTTTTTAGGTCTGCCTTTTGAAGCTTTTACAAAATGGTGTTCTATCAGATTTTTATTTTCCAACTTCTGGAGATGTCTTCTAACTCCACTCTCGTTTATTCCCAATTTATCCTTCAGCTGTAGGGCAGTCAAATTATTTCCAATGAGATAATTGAGTATCTCTGTTCTAGTGTTTTTCGAAGGCATCTTTATTTTCGCTAACATATTTGTCATCATATGTGTAATAGAGCACAACCTTTATATACTTTACGCACATTATTGTGATTAAAGTGATAATATGTCCGATGATAAGCAAAATCTTGAGAGAAAGAAAGTGAGCAAGTCCCTTGAAAAAATTGAAAAACTAAAAGGTAGATGTAGTAATAATAGGTCCTGTTATTGAGCTGGAGGGGAGAAATAGATGGCAAAAGAGAGAGTTAGAAAGATAGATGTCATGGGCGAAACCTGTCCAGTACCTTTAGTAGAAACAAGAAAAGTATTGAGAAAAGCGGATGAAGGTGAAATAATCGAAGTTATTGGAAATCATCCAGCCTCAAAGGATGAGATCCCGATGGCGATCAAAGAACTTGGGTTAAAATTGTTGTCAGTTGAAGATACAGATGACGGCTGGTTGATTAAGATAAAGAATACGAAGGAGTGATAGATATGCCTGAAAAAGCCACTATCATAGTTCATAGTGGTGAGATGGACAAAGTTTACAGTGCTCTGATAATCGGTAACGGAGCACTTTCTATGGGGATGGACGTATCGATGTATTTCACTTTCTGGGGTTTGGAGCGTTTGAAGAAAGGAAAATTAGACAAAGGTCCATTGTCGAAGATGAATTTCTTAGGACTGGGCAAGTGGTTCATGAAGAGGAAGATGAAGAAGAAAAACGTTCGATCCCTGGACAAGATGCTCGAAGATTTCCATGAACTGGGTGGGAAGATACTAGCCTGTGATATGACCATGGATATAATGGGAGTAAATAAAGAAGATCTGAGGGACGATGTGATCACTGAGTACTGTGCCGTTGGCACGTATGTTAAGGAGGCAAAGGAGTCAGATGTGACTCTATTTATATGAATAAGAGAGGTGTTTATGATGAGTGAAGAAACGATATATTTGGATAACTCCGCATCCACAAGGTTGGATGAAAGAGTTTTGGAAGCTATGGAACCTTATTACTTTGATACTTACGCAGTTGCAACATCAGAGTTCGCTTATTCTATGGGTATCGATGCTAAAGAAGCTTTAGATGATGCACGTTCAACGATAGCAGAAGAGATAAATGCAGACAGTGAAGAAGTGATTTTCACATCGGGAAGTACTGAATCAAGCAATCTAGCGATTAAAGGAGCTGCTGATGAACTTAAAGAGAAAGGAAATCATATAATAGTTTCAAAGATAGAAGATTTCCCGGTATTGAACAGTGCTAAGGCACTAGAGAAAGAGGGATTTGATGTAACTTATATTGAAGTGGATGAAGATGGGTTTGTTGATTTAGATCTTTTAAAAGAATCCATCACAGAGGAAACGATACTAGTTTCAGTACAACACGGGAACCAGGAGGTAGGTACTCTACAACCGATAGAAAGAATCGCAGAGATTTGTGAAGAAAATGATATTGTATTCCATACAGATGCAACACATACTTTCACGAAGATCCCCATCGATGTAGAAAATTTACCTGTAGATCTGATCACAATGTCTGCTCATACGATACACGGTCCCAGAGGGATCGGAGCACTGTACATAAGAGAAGGAACTCAAATCAAAAAACAGATGGACGGTGGTTTTCAGGAGAACGATCTAAGAGCAGGAGTAGAGAATATACCTGACGCAGTTGGTTTTGCTAAAGCTGTTGAACTGGTCGATGAAGAGGAAATCGATAGGATCAAAAAGATGAGAGATAGATTGATAGAAAGGCTACTAGAAGAGATACCAGATTCCACTCTGAACGGTCCTAGAGAAGAAAGGATACCTCAGAATGCGAATATAACGTTCCATTATGTAGAAGGTGAGTCCATAACTTTACATCTAGATATGAGAGGGATTGCAGTCAGCACTGGTTCTGCATGTTTCAGCAAATCTTTGGAAGCTAGTCATGTAATCATGGGGATCGGTGGGGATCATGAGAGAGCTCACGGGTCTATCAGATTCACTTTTGGTAGATTTAACGACATGGACGATGTAGATGAGGTCGTAGAAGCAGTATCATATGTTATAGAACAATTAAGGGATATAAGCCCTTTAAATAATGAAGAAAAGGAGGTGTAAACATGAGTTTACCGTATAGCGATAAAGTTATAGAATATTTTAAAAATCCAAAAAATGTAGGAGAGATAGAAGATCCAGACGGATATGCGAAAGAAGGAAGTCCAGCATGTGGGGATATGGTGGAATTGTTCCTGAAAGTTGATGAAGATACTCAGGAGATATTGGATATCAAGTTCAAGTCTTATGGCTGTGCTTCCAACATAGCAACGGGTTCGATAATTACAGAGATGTCTAAAGG
>JBKHIX010000195.1:0-2542 GCA_046538435.1 Thermoplasmata archaeon
AAAGTGGAATTTCAGTACAAATTATGAAATATGGTCTTCAGCAGCTATCAGTAAAAACGGAACACTTTATTTTGGTTTAGGAGAGTACATTTTTGCTGTAAATGATCAGGGTGAAAAAGAATGGAAAATTAATATGAATATTTCAATTGTTACTTCTCCTGCAATAGGATCTGATGGTACGATATATTTCGGTGCTAGAGATCACCTCTATGCATTCAATCCTTATGGTTCTAAAAAATGGAAATGTAAAATAGGTTATTCTGCAGGCACACCAACTATAGGGTCAAATGGGACTATCTATATTGGATCCTATGATAATAATCTATATGCTATAAATCCTAATGGGAGCAAAAAATGGAACTTTAGTACAGATGATTTTATTCATTCTTCTCCAGCTATAGGGCCAGATGGTACTATTTACATAGGATCTTGGGACAATAAATTGTATGCTCTTAATCAGGACGGTACCCTGAAGTGGAGCTTTGAAACAGAAAGTGATATTTGGTCATCACCTAGTATTGACAACAATGGTACTATATATGTAGGTTCAACAGATAAAAAATTGTACGCAATCAATCCTGACGGAACTAAGAAATGGAGTTTTGAAGCAGATGACTGGATACGTTCTTCAGCAGCTATTGGTGAAGATGGTACTATTTATGTTGGCTCAAAGGACAGTAATATTTATGCTATTAACCAAGATGGTACTAAAAAGTGGGAATTTTCTACAGACGATGGAATCCCTTCCTCTGCATCTATAGGAGGAAACGGGATTATCTATGTAGGTTCCGTTGATAATTACTTTTACGCTTTATATCCAAATGGTACATTGAAATGGAATTTTAAAACAGGTCATCATATAGTTACTTCTCCTTCTATAGATTCCGATGGAACTGTATACATAGGTTCAAAAGATGGAAATCTATATGCTTTTGGAGAATCATCTGCAGAATCTCCTTCTAAACCAAAGGATTTTGAAGCATCTGCGGAAGATGGAAAAGTTGAACTAGCTTGGAGTTCACCTGAGGATGATGGTGGTAAAGAGATAAAGGGGTATAATATATACCAGGGTAAATCATCAGATGATTTAACAATATTAGAATCAAAATCATCTACATCCTATACTGATAATTCAGTTGAGAACGGTGAAACTTACTATTACAAAATCTGTGCATACAACAGTGTAGGTGAAGGTGAAGAAACAAAAATAGTAAACGTAACTCCAGAAAGCATTGATGCCACGGATCCTACTGCGGCTGCCGGTAATAGTAAAACAGTCAAGGTGGATGAAGAAGTAACCTTTGATGGTTCAGGATCATCTGATAATATAGGAATCGCTACTTACGAATGGGATTTTGATGACGGTACAACTGCCACCGGGAAAACGGTAGAGCACAAATTCGATGAGAAAGGAACTTACGAAGTAAAACTAGCTGTGACCGACGAAGCAGGGAATACTGACACTGATATTGTAACAGTGACAGTGGAAAAAGAAGATGATAATGGTGGAAACGGGATTCCTGGATTCAGCATAATATTGCTTTCTATCAGCCTATCTTTTGTAATCCTATACCAGTATAGAAGGAGAACAGATTAACTTCCGTCAAATACCCATCTGAATTAGAAATTAATTATAAATATGATAAGAAAGATAATTTAGTACAAAAAACACATCTAAAAGAAGGTGAGGTTGTGAATGAGGTAAATAACGAGTACGATATCGGCAACAGGCTGATCAGATTGAACGATAAGAAGTTCAGCTATGATGATGATGGAAACCAGATCCAGGCAGGGGATACAAGCTTCGATTATATAACCACTCATGTGAACGGAAACAACGTGAAGAGACTGAAGAATCACAAACCTTTTTTACATGTACATGTATGTTTAAACATATGACAACTAAAACTATAACTATAAAAGAGGAAGCATACAAACGGTTGAAAGCCTTAAAGAGAAACGGTGAAAGTTTTAGTGATGAATTAATGAGAATTACAAAAAGGTACGAAAACGATTTTTCTGATCTTATAGGAATCGATATCGATATTTCGTGGGATAAAATAAAAGAAGATAGAGAAATGAAGAAGGAGGACTTAGACCGTGAAAAATTACTTACTAGACAGTAGTTTTCTTATTGACCTTATCAATGAAAAGAAAAAGGCGATTGAAATCAATGAGGAAATAAAAGGAAGAGAATTGACTTGCACTATCTGCGGATATGAATTGGCCCGATACTCTGATAAATTAGCCGAGAAGATATCGGAAAAAGAGATGGTTCCTTTTGAAAAAAATGATGCATTAGAAGCTGCAGCAATCTATCAGGATTTAAAAGAAAAAGGAAATATGATCGCTAGCATGGATATTTTGATCGGCGCAATAGCTAGAAATAGAAATTATACATTAGTATCAAGCGATGAAGATTTTAAAGAGATAGATGATCTTCAACTTCTATTCTATGAAAATTAGGATTTTATTAAAAATACATTCTCTTCCGTAATCATTTTATAGCCTTCATGCTGTATCGAGATTTGGTTAGATAAAC
>JBKHIX010000086.1:0-7928 GCA_046538435.1 Thermoplasmata archaeon
TTGATGAGGAAAGGATCGTTGAGCACATGACGGATGATGTTGCTTTGATCTTGTTGCCTTCTGTTCTATACCACAGTGGACAACTGCTGGATATGCCCTATCTTACTGAAGAAGCTCATAAGAGAGGTATACCTATCGGTTTTGATTGTTCTCATTCTGTAAGTGCTATTCCACATGAGTTCGATGAATGGGATGTAGATTTTGCCATGTGGTGTTCTTACAAGTATCTGAACGGTGGACCGGGAAGTACAGCTTTTATCTATCTGAACAAAAAACATTTCGATAAAGAACCTAAGCAGAAAGGATGGTTCGGCTACAAGAAGGATAAACAGTTCGACCTGAATGTAGAGTTCGAGCCATCTAAGAACGCTGGAGGCTGGCAGATATCTTCACCTGCTATACTGAATTCAGCACCTTTAGAAGGATCGTTCGATATAATAGAGGAAGCAGGGATCGAAAGGATAAGAGAGAAATCTAAGAAGATCACTTCTTATTTTGTTTATCTGATCGAGGAGGAACTTTCAGAAGATCTATATAATTTCAAAATAGGTACTCCCAAGGATCCTGATAGAAGGAGTGGACATATAGCACTAGTTCATGAAGAAGAGGCTTTGAGGATAAATGAAGCCCTGAAATCGATGGGAGTTGTACCAGATTACAGACCACCCGACATCATAAGGATAGCACCTGTGGCACTATACAACACTTATCACGAAGTCTGGCAGGTAGTTCAGTATCTCAAAGAGATAATCGATGAAGGAAAATACCAACAATTCTCAAAAGAGAGGAAAGAAATCTCTTAGAAAAATATCCAAACACTTATCAATAGATTTGTAATTCCGGATAGTATGAAAAAAGCTGTCATCCTTACTGATGGACATCTTGATCAATCAGCAGCGAAAACTTCACACGGGCTATTGAGACATTCTGAACGGTTTGATATCCGTGGAATCATCGATTCTAAATTTGCTGGAAAAACTACGGACGAGATAATCCCAAACTGTCATAGTAAACCTATCTATACAGATATTGAGTCCTTTTTAGAGGAAGACGAAGCAGATATTCTTATCATAGGTGTTGCAACTATAGGAGGATACCTACCAGATAATTTCAAGAGGCATATCAAAAAAGGGATGAAGAACGGAATGAATATAATCTCAGGATTACATCATTACCTGAGCGAGGATGAGGAGTTCACGAGTTTAGCAGAAAAGTATGGTGTAGAGATAGACGATATCAGGAAATCACCACCCTTGGATGAACTTCATTATTTTCAGAACAGGAAGAAGGATATTGGTGCCTTGACGATACCTTTCCTGGGAACTGACAGTTCTATAGGTAAAAGGACTGCTCTCCTGGAAGTTTTGGAAGTTCTGCAGTCCAAGGATGTGGATGTCTGCTGGGTGGCTACCGGGCAGACCGGTTTACTTCAGGGTTCAGATTACGGTCTTCCTTTGGACTCTATAAAAGGTGATTACATGGTCGGCGAACTCGAACATCAGATATGGAGAGCCTGGAAGAACGAGAAACCGGATGTAATATTGATAGAAGGTCAGGGAAGCATATCACATCCAGCTTACGTGTGTGGTTCGAGAGCAGTTCTGGCAGGTAGTCAACCTGATGGAGTTGTACTACAGCACGCACCTGCTAGAAAGTATAGGCATTACAGAGAGGATGAGATCCAATGGCCAATGCCTACGGTGGAGCACGAAAGTGAACTTATCAAACTGTATTCTGGTGCAGAAGTTATAGGTATAGGTATAAATCCCGAAGATCTAACTCAGGAAGAAAAAAAAGAGTATATAGAAGAGTACGAAGAGAAGTTCGGTGTTCCTGCAGCAGATGTGTTTGAAGAACCTGAAAAGATAGCAGAGGCTATTATCGAATTGATCAATCGGTAAATTCAGCACCTTCGTTGTCTGGTTCAGCTAGTTTGACTCGGGCTTCTATTTTCTTTTTATCCAGCCATTTTTCTATCTTAGCTTTGGCCTTATCACCATTCTCTTCGTTGGTGATCCCGTAAACCGTGGGTCCCCAGGAGCTCTGTCCAGCTCCAAAGGTAAGTTTTTCCAATTTATCTTCTATATTTATCACTGCAGGATGGAATTCGCTTCCCTGCTGATATGATGAGAACGATTCGCCTACGAAATGCTGGATCTGGGTTATATGTTTACCAAACTCTTTATAACTACCAGTTTTAACAGATGGAAGAACCCCCATCACAATATGATGGCAGATCTTTTCAGTGAATTTACTGTCAATTCTTATATCATCCATTATTGGTTTTTCTTCTTCTTCATCATAGCTCTGTTTTATTTTTGGAAATATCATCAGGAACCTCCAATCGTTGGGTATTTCATAATGGGCCGTCAAAGGAGGAATTTCATCCAAGGATGATTTCCCACCTTCCAATATAAATCCTCCTTTATCAAACCCATAAGTTCCAATGGCCGAGTATCTTCCTCTTCCCACGATATCTGCTAGTTCTGTTATACTTAAATTATGATTACTAAGTCTAGCTATACCTGCACCAACGGCCAATTTTAGCTGGGTTGTAGATCCAAGACCCATATGTCTGGGTATACTCTTTTCGACCTCGATCCTGATGTTATCATCGATTTTCAGTTCACTTTTCATCGCATCGTAGGCAGCTTTGATATCTGTCGCATTTTCTTTGGTCGCTTTGATAGATAGATGATCGTTCTTCTCTACTTTTATCTTAAAACCACCTTTAACCATCATTCCAAGTGCACCATATTCTCTTGGAAATTTTCTGCTTATATCTATGATGCCCATGTGAAGCCTTGTAGGTGTCTTTATAATCATATGTCCTTCTCCAAATTCATAAGGTATTCATCTACTTTTTGTTTATTTACATCAATACCGAGTCCTCGTTTCTTGGATACATGGAGTAAGCCTTCTTTGAAATCAAGACCAGAGGCTATATTATCGGATAGCATGAAATGACTGTCCAGATCAGCGTACTTGATATTTTCACTGCTCAGATTGAAGTGAGTACCGCCTGCGATCGATGGAGTTGTTTCACCCATACATCCGACCATCGCATCCACGTCGTGTTCTTCTATAACATCGACAATCTTTCTTCCACCCGTTATCCCACCACATTTCATCAGCTTGATGTTGACCATATCTGCTATTCCCTCTTCACAGATCCTTTCAGCCATCTTGTGGTCCTTTATGGTTTCATCAGCCATTATCGGTACGTTACTCTCCTGTGTAACTTTCTTGAGTCCTTCGAGATCATCCACGTGTACTGGCTGCTCGATGAATTCAATTCCCAATGATTCCATCTTCTCGGCGAAAGTGATAGCTTCTTCAGGCTTGTACGCTTGATTTGCATCGACCCATATATCTACGTCTTCACCGACTTCTTCTCTGACCGCTGAAACCCTCCTGATATCTTCAAGCAGTCCTAGTCCAACTTTTATTTTGATGGCCTTGAAACCCTGCTCCATGAATTCTTGAGCGTGTTCTCTAGCTTCACTCACCGTCATCAATCCGATGGTCCTATCTGTCAGAACTCCCTCTTCCTTCCCATCGAATAGTTCAAAAATTCTTTTCCCTTCTATCTTTCCTTTCAGGTCGTATAGGGCCATATCCAGTCCAGCTAAGGCTGCAGGATCATTTTTATGTTCTTTATGCAGTTTCGACCATGTCTCTTTTATATCGATATCTTTTCCAACGATTTTTTTCTTCATTATATTGAGAGCTTTGAGTATAGATTCTGTTGTCTCATCGGTTACACCATTGGGGGTCGAGTTACACCATCCAATATGATCGCCTGAAGTGACCTTTACAAGCACATTCTCTGTAGTCAACTCAGAACCTGTAGAAATTCTAAATACCTCATCTCTATCTATCGCTATCGGAATTATCTCCATATCATCAATTTTCATCTAAATACACCTCGTGGTAATAATCACAAAATTCTGTCAGGGGACATTTTTCACATTTAGGAATCCTTGGCTGACATATATTCTTTCCGAACTCAACCATGAGTCTGTTTATCTCTATCCAGTATTTCTTAGGTATTTTTTCTTCCAATACTTTTTCAGTTTCCTCTGGATCTTTAGTATCGGCTATACCCAATCGATTGCTTATCCTGTGTACGTGCGTGTCAACAGGCACAGCTGGTTCTCCAAATCCATAGACGAGGACACAGTTAGCAGTCTTCCTTCCGACCCCTTCCAAGTCTAGAAGTTTATCGATATCCTCTGGTACTTCATCATCGTACTCTTCGTGAACGATACGTGCAGCCTCTTTTATCCTCTCGGATTTGACATTGTAGAATCCTGCGGATTTTATGAGTTCTTTCACATCCTCTATAGGAGCTTCCACCAGATCTTTCGGTTCTGGGTATTTTTCGAAAAGTGCTTTAGAAGCTTTATGAGTGTTAACGTCCTTGGTTCGTTGTGAGAGTATCGTGGATATCAAGACTTCGTAAGGATTTCTATCGGGTGTAGTATCGCTGTCGGGATCCTTACCTGGGAATGCACCTATATTGAATTCGCTTTTCAACCGTTTTATCATCACATCATAATCCATATTTTCCCTCTTTTCTGATGTCGCCTAACAGATAAGTGGAGCCAGTAACCAGTATGAGGTCACCTTCTTTGTAATCTTCTATCGCAGCGTTGAGAGCATCGATACCCTTCCCATGAGTACTTTTCGGTATTTTATCAGAGAAGGCATCGGCTAATACATCGCTGTCTAATTTCCTTTCACTTACCGGTTCACCGGTATACAGTCTATCTGTTTTTGGGTCTATAACATCGGCCATACTTTTGTAATCTTTATCACCCAAGACACCCATGACCAGCAGTAATCTATCGTAATCAACTGTTTTTAGACCTTCCATTAAAGCCTTGATCCCATTCAGATTGTGAGCACAGTCCATCATGATTCTAGGTTCAGTACTAACTATATCCATCCTTCCAGGTAGTGATGTCTTTTTCAAGGCATCTATGATCTCTTGTCTTGAAATATCGTAACCTCTATCAGCTAGCCCTTCTGCTAGAGTTATGGCAGTCAGTGCGTTCTCAGCCTGCCATCTAGCCACTCCAGGGACTTCGATTATACCATATTCTGGTAATTTTAAACGTAAAGGAGTTTCAAGTATCTCGTGCTCCCTTTCTAAAGCATGGTTGAATATACTGTTCCTTTCAGCGCACACATCTCTAAAATACTGTGTTATATTTTCATCATTCTCTTCTGTAACAAAATAGTTACTTTCTTTGATTATTCCAGCCTTCTCATAAGCGATCTTTTCCTTCGTATCACCAAGATGTTTGGAGTGGTCCATGCCTATATTGGTGACGACTGACGCAATATTATCTACAACATTGGTCGCATCCAATCTTCCTCCCATCCCGACCTCTAGAACGGCTATATCGATATCTTGATTGGAGAAGTGCATGAAAGCTAATGTTGTTAGAACTTCGAAGAAACTGGGTCTTTTTTCGACATCTTCTTCTTCGATCTTTTCTAGGATAGGCCTCACTTCATCGATAAGTTCCCACAGTGAATCTTGACAGATATTTTCCCCATTTACCTTTATCCTTTCTTCGAAGAAGGTAAGGTGCGGTGAAGTGTACAAACCAGTTTTGTATCCCGCTTCCTGGAGGATGTTTGAGGTTATAGTAGAAACCGAACCTTTACCGTTTGTCCCTCCAATCAGCACAGAATCAAAATCTTTGTGAGGATCATCAAAATATTCAAGAAAATCTCTGATCTTATCTAAACCTAACTTGATACCCATCCTTTGTAAAGAGAATATATAATCTGCCGGTGTGTCATACTTGTCTTTCAATGTTTGAACACCCTTTCTCCCGTGAATACCATGCTCATATCATGTTCATCTACCGTTTCGATGACTTCGTCATCTCTAATCGAACCACCGGGCTGTACGACTGATTTGATCCCAGCTTCCGCCGCTTGATCTATACCATCTCTGAATGGGAAGAAAGCATCGGAAGCCATCGTACATCCTTCTGTATCCGATTGAGCCTTCATCTTAGCTATCTTTACCGCGTCTACTCTACTCATCTGTCCAGCACCTATACCTACAGTATGATCTTTTTTAGTGAATATGATGGCGTTGGATTTTACATGTTTTACTACTTTCCAGGCGAACTCCACAGCATCGAGTTCATCTTCTGTGGGTTCTCTTTTACTTTTTACTTTGAAATCTTTCTTCTTTATTTTTTGAGTATTTCTTTCCTGTACCAATAGTCCATCTGCAACTTTGCTGTAAATATGTCCTTCTCGTTTAGGATTCCAATTCGGGAGTTCCATGATCCTGATGTTCTTGCTCTTCTTTAGTACTTCTATAGCACCATCCTCATATCCCGGTGCGATGCATGCTTCTACGAATATCTTGTCCATCTCTTCTGCCATCTCTTTAGTTATAGGTCTGTTGGCTCCTACTATACTGCCGTAGATAGATGTTGGATCACACTCGTACACGAGTCTGTAAGCTTCAGCTAGGTCTTCTTTTGTTGCTACACCTGTGGGATTGGTGTGTTTTATAGCAACCACTGCTGGTTCATCGAACTCTTTTACAACATCAAGTGCAGCTTCGATATCCTGGATATTGTTGTATGAGAGTTCTTTTCCATGTAATTTTTTAGCTTTTAGAATGGAACTTTCATCGGTAGTACCAGTCCTGTAGAAAGCGGCTTTCTGGTTCGGATTCTCACCGTATCTTAGTTCCTGTACCTTTTTTCCGTAAAGGTGAAGATCGTCCGGTAGTTCTTTACCTATGTATTTTTCCTGGAAGTAATTGTATATGGCTGTATCGTACTGAGCCGTATGGCTGAACGCTTCTACCGCTAATTCTTTTCTTATCTGTTCTGAAATCTCCCCTTTTTCGTTCAACTCTTCTAAGATGTCATCATATCTTTCAGTATTTGAAACAACAGTAACTCTTTCATGATTCTTTGCAGCCGCTCTTAACAGTGCAACCCCACCGATGTCTATCTGCTCAACAGCCTCTTCTATCTCGTGCTCTCCAGCGGTGACCTTCTGGAACGGATATAAATTGGCAGCGATGAGATCTATCTGTGGTAAGGCATGTTCCTCGATATCCTTCTCATGCTTACCTATCTGGAAAAGTAATCCACCGTGTATTTTAGGATGTAAAGTCTTGACTCTACCATCCAATATCTCGGGGAAACCTGTTATCTCACTCACTTCTGTAACATCCAGTCCAGCATCTCTTATCACTGATGCTGTTCCTCCCGAAGAAATTATATCAAAACCGTTCTCGATTAGACCTTCTGCTAATTCAACAATCTTTGTTTTATCGGATACGCTCAATAATGCCTTTCGCGGCAAATGTAACACCACCCAAAGCAAAGTAGTGACTATTTGATAAGTTTTTCTAATCTATGTATGAAAAAATCAATCGTAGTTACCTAGACCATCCACTATCTTACCGTCACCTTTGTACCATCCAGGCCTGTCATATTGGATATCCAAGTAGATACGGTCCCAGTATTCGTTACCAGACCAACCAAGGACCCACCACTCGTTCCTTCCTTCGAATCTTGGATTTATAGATAGATCTACGTTGATGTCCTCTTCTAGTTGAACGTAAATAAATGAAGTGTATTCATATGCATCTATCCTTTCATCCCATTCCTCTGGTTGAGGATCGTCATAGGATGATTTTGTCATGTTTTCTTTTGGACACAAAGTTGGTTCCTTATCGATTGTATCCTTTGTTTCAATCCGGGCATCAAAATTGACATTTATATTTATATCATGACGCTCAGAAGTGAAAGTTCCATTTACCAGTAGCATCTTACCATATTCAGTGTTAATGAATTTTGCACTCCAATTCTCCTGTCTATCGAACTCTGTACTAAAAGTTTCTTCATCGATTGGCGATATCCCGTCTTTCAAAG
>JBKHIX010000012.1:0-30124 GCA_046538435.1 Thermoplasmata archaeon
TCATCTTCACAGGGTGCGAAACATGCTCTACCTAACGATATTGCTAAAGGAGTTTGCTGTTTAATAAGTTTAGAAGCTTCTCTTGGCCTTCCGTTGGCGATGTGTGCTATATACCCCTGACAGTCCGTACTTGCAGGACATTCAAGTGAACATGGTCCTACACAATCTCCAGTATGTTCTGAAAGTAGAAGCTCTAAGGCCATTTTACGGCCTTTTTGGACTTCATCAGTATCAGTTGTTATATCCATACCATCCTGGATTGGAGTATCACAGGTCGTTGTAACCTGAGTCCCTCTATCTGTTTTAATCTCAGATAAACAAAGCCTACATCCACCAAAGGGTTCTTCGATATATTCAATCTCGCACAATGTAGGTATGAAAATATCATTTTCTCTACAAACATCTAAAACCATCTTTCCCGGTTCTGTCTCGTATTCTTCTCCATTTATCGTAACAGTGATTTTATCAGACATCTATTCCACCTCTATTGCATCAACAGGACAGACTTCTTGACAGGCCCCACATTTAATACACATCTCCTGGTCAATTTCATGCTGCTCCTGGCTCTCTCCTTTTATCGCATCTGCAGGACATTCCTGAGCACATTTAGTACATCCAATACATGAATCAGTTATAGTATAGGTTATCAGGTCCCTACATACTGCTGCAGGACATGTTTGTTCTTCTATATGCTGAACATACTCATCCTTGAAATATCTGAGTGTGGTCAAAGCAGGATTTGGCGCAGTTTGACCCAAACCACACAGAGAATGATCCTTGATCTGTTTGGCCATCTTGTGCAGTTTGTCTATATCTTTCATGCTTCCTTTACCTTTAGAGAATTTTTCAAGCATCTCCAACAATCGTTTAGTACCTATCCTGCAGAACGTACATTTACCGCATGATTCTTCTTGAGTGAAATCTAGGAAATAATGAGCTACATTCACCATACAGTCATCTTCATCCATAACGATCATACCACCGGAACCCATTATAGCACCGGCTTCAGTCAGTGTTTCGTAATCTACTGGAGTATCTAAGTATTCAGATGGAAGACATCCTCCTGATGGACCACCTAACTGTACAGCTTTGAATTCCTTGTCATCTTCTATACCGCCACCGATATCGAATATCACCTCTTCTAATGTCGTTCCTATCGGTACTTCAACAAGACCTCCTCTCTTTATCTTTCCAGCTAGAGCGAAAACTTTGGTACCGCCGCTTTCATCTGTACCTATAGATTTGAATTCCTCAGCACTGTTCCTCAATATCCATGGTATATTGGCCCAGGTTTCTACGTTGTTTATGTTGGTGGGCATATCGAACAATCCTTTCTGAGCTGGGAACGGTGGTCTTGGTCTCGGCATCCCTCTTTCTCCTTCTATTGAATGCATCAGTGCCGTTTCTTCACCACATACAAAAGCTCCTGCACCCTCTTTGATATGAATGTCGAAAGAAAATTCGGTTCCTAGTATATCTTCACCAAGGAATCCTTTCTCTTTGGCCTGTTCTATGGCTATGTTCAACCTTCTGAGTGCTAAGGGATATTCTGCTCTACAGTAGATATAGGCTTCATCTGCACCTGTAGCATATCCGCCTATGATCATCCCTTCAAGCACAGCATGTGGATCGCCCTCCAATAATGAACGATCCATGAACGCTCCCGGGTCACCTTCGTCAGCGTTACATATGAGATATTTCTTTTCGCCTTCTGCATCTTTGACGAACTGCCATTTCAAACCGGTTGGAAAACCTGCTCCACCTCTTCCACGGAGATTGCTCTCTTTTATCTCGTCTATTATCTCCTGAGGTTCCATCTTTAAAGCTTTTTTGAGAGCTTCGTAACCATCATTCTCTATGTATTCCTCTATCTCTTCAGGATCTATCTTTCCACTGTTCCTTAAGACGACTTTTTTCTGTTTTGAAAAATAATCGTACTCTTCTTCGGTAGTAGATATCAGTTTTTCTTCGTATAGTTTGCCATCGATGATGTGACCTTGGATTATATAATCAACATCTCCTGGTTCCAGGTTACCATAAGTATACTTTTTCCCATCCTTCAATACATCTACGATCGGTTCATTATGACACATCCCAACGCAGCCGACTTTGTCCAACTGTATATCTAGATTATTATCGTCTAGTGACCTCTCGATCTCTTCATAAACTTCTTTTGCTCCTGAGGCTATCCCACAGGAGGCATACCCCACAAGGATCTTTTCCGCAACACTCATGACTAATTCTCCTTGTATTGGGTGATTACGTCCTTCAATTTATCTCTTGTCAAATTTCCATGGGCTGTATCATCTACCATAATTACAGGAGCTAGACTGCAGCATCCTAAACAGGCAACCCTTTCTAAGGTGAAGGTCCCGTCTTCAGTAGTTTCACCTGTATCTATTCCTAGTTCATTTTCCAGTGTCTCAGTGATACTTTCCGCACCCTTAACGTGACATGCAGTACCGTGACAGATCTTGACAAGATGGTCGCCTAAAGGTTCGAACCTGAATTGAGCGTAAAATGTAGCTACACCGTATACCTTACTCTCTGGTAGATCCAAGTATTCTCCTATCTGCTCCATAACATCCTTAGGTAAATAACCGTACTTATCTTGACTATCTTGAAGTATCGGTATAAGAGAACTTGATTTTGCGGGATAGTCACTAACTATATCCGATATATCTCTTTCAGGAGCTACAACTTCAGCTTCTGCTGGTATCTGTACCTTGTACTGGCATTTCGGGCATGTAGCAAAATATTCGCTTTCTCCTTGATAATCCCATATATGTCCACAACTTTCACATTCTAATTCCATTTTATAACACCATTTTTAATATCATCTATAACTGAGAATATTTCCAATTTGAACTTTCTAAAACGTTTTCTACTCTTTCGAACAGCCTTAGATCGTTTCTGATCCTGTTGGCTTTATCTTTAATTTTTTTCTTGAGTACATTGTACTCAACTTGATCATATTTTGAAATGACTTCTTTCATCTCTTTTGAATTATCACAATTCGTTATCTCATTGATTAATTGATTTTCTTCATCGTTAAATCTGTGATTTTCTTCATCTGGATGAACAACCTTGACCTCTGCAGGGACCTCGTCTCTATGATGTTCATTTGTCTCATTTGATCTTGTGACCTCGGCTTGAGCTTCTATATTTACCTTATAGTGACAATTAGGGCAGGTGGCGTAATAATCGCTTTGGCCTTTGTAGTCCCACTCATAACCACAGTTTTTACATTCTAGTTCCATGTTTACATCTCCACGTTACATCATTGGGTATATTCCCAATTCGATTCTTCTAAAACATCCTCTACTTTTTCGAATGTTTCTAGATCATTTCTCATCTGGTTCACTTTTTCTTTTACTTTTTTCTTTATTTTGTTGAACTCTTCTTGATCGTATTTTGAATATACTTCTTCTAGATCATCAGAATCTTCACATGTGGCTAATTCTCTGATAAGTTGATTTTCTTCATCGTTAAAACGGGCTATCTCTATATCTGGGGCAATTACTTCAGCTTCAGCAGGGACCTTCACCTTGTAATGGCAATTTGGGCAGGTGGCGTAATAATCGCTCTGACCTTTGTAATCCCACTCATATCCGCAACTTTTGCATTCTAATTCCATATTTACTACCTACTACCTACTACTAGTAATTTTTATTTAAAATCTGTTATGAAAAAAGAATAATGATAAAACAGTTAGTATCACTAATATTATTTAATTCGCTATTAACTTAACAAAAACATTAAAATCATAAGGTTCATAATTTCTCATAATAAATCATAAGTATTATAGTCTAGGAAATCTATAATGTATATATTAGTGTAAATTAAAGATATAAAGCACCGATAATATTAGAGAGGTAAGGAAATTGGAGATAGATAAAAAGTACGTAGGTGTTCCGGGCGAGGAAGGGAAAAATGGTTTTGAAATTTCGGTTTTCGAGGACGAACTGTGTACTGAAGAAGTCAGGAATATAGACTTCGGACCTATAGAACCAGGTGAAGAGATCGATATTTGGTATTGGATCAAAAATACAGGGGATATCAAACTTCCAAAAGTATGTATCGGGATGGGAGTAATAAATGAAAATGGATGGGAAACCATCGATGATGAATTCATCGGAGGGGAGGTGGAGGTCGGTGAGAAAAAGATGGTCCCGTTCAAATTGAAAGTCGATCCTGAAGCGAATCCGGGAAAATATGCAGGTTCTATACCTATAACAGTGTATGGACCTGATAAAATAGCTTGATTTGATTGATAGGTATGAAACAATTTTGTTAATTTCTTTTGATTTATCGAGGTATTATGAACAATTATGATTGAAGTAAACTTTTTATAAATTATTCGACTTAAATAGATAGGTTTTTAATATGCACAGGATAGTTGAAAAAGAAAGACTAAATGAGGAGATGACTCGAATATCGGTTGAAGCTCCCTTAGTCGCCAATAAGATCAAACCAGGACAATTTATCGTCATAAGGATGCACGAAAAAGGCGAAAGGATACCCCTAACATTCTATAAAAAAGATATCGAAAAAGGTACTGTATCCATGATATTCCAGAAGGTAGGAAAAAGTACGTATGAACTGGACACGTACGAAGAAAGTGATGAACTCCAGGATGTCGTGGGTCCAATGGGTAAATCTGCAGAATTAAAAAAATACGGGACTGTTGTTTGTATTGGTGGTGGCGTAGGCACCCCCGAAATTTTCCCTCTCGCTAAAGCATTAAAAAAAGAAGATAATGAAGTTATAGTCATATCTGGATTCAGGACAAAGAATCTTGTTATATGTGAAGCTGATATGGAAGAAGCTTGTGTTGATGAGATGTATGTAGCCACAGATGATGGTAGTTACGGTACTGAGGGATTTACAAGCCATATCCTTGAAGATCTAATAGATAAAGGAAAAGATATCAATCTTGTGCATGCTGTAGGCCCCCCTATCATGATGAAAGTAATAGCAGATATCACAAGGGAAGAAGATATACCAACAAAAGTAAGTCTCAATTCAATTATGTTAGATGCTACTGGGATGTGTGGATCGTGCAGAGTAGAAGTAGGTGGAGAGATGAAACTAGCCTGTGTTGATGGACCTGAATTCGACGCTCATGAAGTCAATTTTGAAGAACTTCTTCAAAGGATAACCATGTTTGAGGAGCAGGAGGAAAAGGCCTTGGAAAAATGGAAAGAAGAACACGAGGGGTGCTGTCAATGAGTCCAGAACCAGATAGAATACCGGTTCCAGAAAGGTCACCTAAAGAAAGAGTCGATGATTTCGATGAAGTACCATTAGGTTATACTCCAGAGCAAGCCATGGAAGAAGCCAAGAGGTGTCTTCAATGTTCAAAGCATCCATGTGTCGGGGGTTGTCCTGTTGAGATAGATATTCCTGCGTTTGTAGAAGCTATCGCTGATGAAGAGTTCAAAGAAGCTCTAAATATACTGAAAGAGTATAATGCGATTCCAGCGGTTACAGGAAGGGTCTGCCCTCAGGAAGAACAGTGTGAAGAAGTATGTGTTATGGGAAACGTAGGTGATCCGATCAATATAGGAAAACTAGAGAGGTTCGTAGCTGACTATGCTAGAGAAAACGATCTTGAAGAACTTCCAGTGATAGAGGAAAGTAGAGAAGGCAGTGTAGCCATAATAGGCTCTGGACCGAGTGGTATCACATGTGCTGCCATGTTAGCTCAGAAAGGATATGACGTTACCATGTTTGAAGCACTTCATGAACCAGGTGGTGTCCTGAAATACGGGATACCAGAATTCAGGTTGCCTAATGATGTCATAGATCACGAACTAGAATATTTAGATGAACTCTATGTGGAGATAAAACTAAACCGTATAGTAGGTCAGAACATAACTTTAGAAGAGCTGGAAGAAGATTTTGATGCTATATATGCGGCTACTGGAGCAGGTTCACCTCGATTTTTAGGATTAGAAGGTGAAGACTTGAAAGGAATCTATTCTGCCAATGAATTCCTTACCAGGATAAACTTGATGAAGGCATACAAGTTCCCTGAATATGATACGCCTATAACTGATATGGAAAAGGTTGGTGTGATAGGTGCGGGTAATGTTGCTATGGATTCAGCTAGGTCAGCACTGCGTTTGGGAGCTGAAAGTCATATATTATACAGAAGAACTGTAGAATGGTCGCCCGCTAGGGAAGAAGAGGTAGAACACGCAAAACAGGAAGGTGTACAGTTCGACTGCTTATGTAATCCAAAACGGTTCATAGGAGATGAAGATGGATGGTTGACTGGTGTCGAGTTATACGAATGTGAACTCTGTGAAACGGACAGTGGTGGTAGACCAAGTCCAAAAAAACTTGAAGGTACGGAGCATATCGAAGAATTCGATACAATCGTCATTGCGATAGGTCAAACACCGAATAAAGTATTCTATGAGAACGCTAAAGGAGTAGACGTTAAAGATTGGGGCGGAATAATAATCGATGAAGACAGCAGGATGACGACTAAGAATGGTGTCTTTGCCGGTGGTGATGCCGTATCTGGTGCTGCTACCGTGATACTAGCGATGGGTGATGGACGAAAAGCAGCTAAAAACATAGAGAAATATCTAAAAGATATTCACTCCTAAACCTTTTCACAAAAAACCCTTTTCTTGATTAATTCTTATATCAATACATATTTTGTTCCATTTTTTCTCATAATTTACTCATATTTATGAATAATTGGGCAAAATGATTTATACCAATTCTTCATGCTTCCCATATAAGGGGTAAAAAAATGGTTTCAAAAGGAAAGGGAAAAAGCAAAAGGGTAACCGTTAACCTCGATTCAGAAAGTTTAGAACGATTAGATGATATACAAGATGATCTAAGGATATCAAAATCTGAAGTTGTTAGAAGAGCCCTCAGATATTTTGAGGTTGTACGTGAAAAAGGTAACCTCGATCCAGATGAGCTTGAAACCACTCTCGATTTAAGATTAAGACCGGATAATTTATTATTCGATATAGGCATATTCCAGGCTTTCCTAGAGGAGATAGGAGACCCTTCCGAGAGCTTAAAAGAGGATATCAAAGATATAGGTAAAGATTTCTATACAGAATACTGCGCTATAGGACTGAAACAGCCTATAGAATGTTTAAAAAGATTAGAGAGAACTAACCTTTTCAGACTTATAGTTAATTCGGAAAAGAGGTTTACCGTGATACCAATCATACCTGAATTAGGGGAGTTTCTGAAAGACTTTTTCGAGGGATACATTGAAGGTTCAGAACTATCTGGAGAGATCAGTATGACAAGACATAAAGTTAGAATTAAAATCAGATGATTAATATCTAAAATACATTTCAATATTTTCAATTTACCCAATTTTTGATAAGCAAATTGGTTTGTTTTATAGAATATATTACCCATTTTTAACAATCGAAATACTTAAATTTATTCACCCTATATTGACGACCCCAAGAATTTAATTAAAAAATGGAGACGAAAAACATGTCTTTAGATAAAGTTTATGAGCAGGTTATAGATAGAAACCCAGGAGAAAAAGAGTTCCACCAGGCTGTAAAAGAAGTTCTAGAATCTATAGAGCCGGCGATGGAGAAACATCCTGAGTTTGCAGATGCGAAAATAGTTGAACGATTAGTAGAACCAGAAAGACAGATCATATTCAGGGTCCCCTGGATGGATGATGAGGGAGAAGTTCATGTGAATCGAGGATTTAGAGTCCAATTTAATAGTGCTATAGGACCGTATAAAGGAGGTATCAGGTTCCATCCTTCAGTCTATATCGGTATCATCAAATTCCTAGGTTTTGAACAGATATTCAAGAATTCGCTCACAGGTCTTGCCATGGGCGGAGGTAAAGGCGGCTCAGACTTCGATCCAAAAGGTAAATCGGATGCTGAAATAATGAGATTCTGTCAGAATTTTATGACAGAATTGTACAGACATATACATCCTGATACAGATGTCCCTGCAGGAGATATCGGAGTAGGGGGCCGAGAAATCGGTTATCTTTACGGTCAATACAAGAAGATCGTGAATAGGTTCGAAGGTGTACTCACAGGCAAATCACCTGAATGGGGCGGCTCTCTAGTAAGGCCTGAAGCTACAGGTTTTGGACTTGTATACTTCACCAAAGAGATGCTTAATTCAGCTAATGAAGACTTAAAAGGTAAAGAGGTATTGATCTCTGGCTCAGGTAACGTAGCTCAGCATGCCCTTATAAAATGTAACGAATTGGGTGCAAAGGTAGTCACTTTGTCCGATTCAACTGGGACTATTTATGATCCAGAAGGCATAAGCGGAGAAAAGGTGGATTTTGTTCAAGAGCTGAAAAACGTTCGTAGAGGAAGGATAAGAGAATATGCTGAAGAGTATGATGTTGAATACGTAGATGGTGGAAAACCCTGGGGGTTTGACGCCGACGTAGCTCTACCTTCAGCCACCCAGAACGAGATAGAAAAGGAAGATGCACAGAAACTTATAGATAACGGTATCATCGCAGTAGGTGAAGGAGCAAACATGCCTTCAACACCTGAAGCGATCAAATTGTATCAGGAGAATGATATATTATTAGCACCAGCGAAAGCAGCAAATGCAGGTGGAGTATCTGTCAGCGGTCTAGAGATGGCTCAGAATTCTCAGAGGATAAGCTGGAGTTTCGATGAAGTCGATAAGAGATTACATGGAATCATGCAGGGTATCCATGAAACATGCTACAAGACATCTAAGAAATACGATGATAAAGGTAACTTGGTGTTAGGAGCAAACATCGGCGGATTCATGAAAGTCGCTAAAGCGATGCTCGACCAGGGTGTCATATAGAGAAAACCATCCCTTTCAAACCTTTTTCCTTTTTATTTTCGACCGTTACCTTTTAATCTCTTATTTTAATTCTGATTTACATGGGTTCAATCGAAGATTATTACAGAAAGGTCGAGGACATCTATTCCTTACAGGAATTTGAAGATCTTATCGAAGAAAAAAAGAAAAAATACGAAGATTATCTGGACCAAGAATCCTTGGCACACATCATCATAGCTGAACATGGAAGAAACAACGATGCCTTGGATGATATAAAAGATATCGAAGCTGGTGATGAAACGACTATCAAGGGAGAAATAGTTGATCTAGGGCAGGTTCGCACTTTCAATTCAAAAAATGGTGAAGGAAAGGTCAGGAACGTAAGGATAGATGATGGTACCGGTTCAGTAAAAATAGTTTTCTGGAACGAAGAAACAGAAAGAGTGAAGGGGTTTGATATTGGTATGGAGTTAAAAGTAATCAATGGTTATATCCAAGACAAAGGTTTTGGTTTACAAATAAGTCCTGGGAAATGGGGTAAAGTTATCAAAGCAGAAAAAGAGGGAAAATAATTAATAATCATCTTATTCTATTATATAGCGATGGCTGAGGAAGAAGAAGAGGAAACTGGTTTTATTGAAACCTTGATAGAATGTCCTTTCTGCGGAGGAGAAATACCTGATGATTTTGAATGCATCTATTGTGGGGAAGAGTTGCTAGATACGGAGAAAGAATTCGAATTAAAATTTGTTTGTTCCTCATGTGGAAAAACCGTTGAAGAAACGTCAGAAGAGTGTCCACACTGTGGTATAGAATTTTACTGAACTTAAACTAATATCATGGCCAAAAACACTAATTATCATGAATAAATCTTGAAATAATGGATGAGGATTTTAACTACGACGACCTTGTAAACGCGAGAGATTCTGAAGCATCTTCTAAACAGATTTGTGATATACCTTCCGATTTTTATGATGATCTTAGAGAATATATGCAGGAGTTAGAAGAGCGTGTTTCTGAGATTGCTTTTCCACACAATAAAAAAGAAAAATTTCTATATAAAGAGTATAAACAAGTCAAGAAACTAGCAGATGATTTCTTTAAAAAAAGACAGAAAAAAATAGTACTAGCAGCTTACCATCACTCTCTGGGTGAAAGTGTAAATACAGGGAATATGCTCGAAAGAGAGATAGAACTATACAAGGATATATCCAACCTTCTCCAAGAGTTAAAAGAAGAGATTTTTTTCGGTGGTTATAAAAGAAAGGCAGGTAGCAAAAAAAAGATAGAAAAAGAACCTGAAAAAATCAAAAAGAAAGATAAGGTTATCGAACCAGAAACTAAGGTGCCTGAGGAAAAATCATCGATGGAAGAAGAAAAAGTTGAGCAAAATAAGGAGAAAAAAGATAGTGAGACTGTTGATAAACAAGATTCATTCAGTGAAGATGTTGATTCACACGATGAAGTGCTCATACATGTTACAGAAGATATACCTCCTTTTATAGATCTAGAAACCTCTTACGAATTAAAGAAAGAGGATGTTGTCACTCTTAGAGAAGATATAGCGAATGTACTGATCGAAAGAGGCAAAGCTAGAAAAATCAAATTGTGATGGAAGTAACAATTTTCTAAACTACTGTAACACTTCCAATGTCTTTAAAAAAGTTTTATCCGGTTTTTATTACCAGATCTCTAGAATTTTGAGTCGTATTTCCCTTCATCTATCTCTTCTTGTACTTCCCTTGGATCCTTTTCATCTACTGTTATACCCATGGAAACACAGGTACCTATGACTTCTTTGGTCTTCATCTTTAGATTCTTACCTAAAAGGTTGTCATCTTTCATTTCAGCTATCTCTTTTGCTTGCTGTATACTTAGATCACCAGCCTTTGCTGTGTTTGGACTCCCACTACCCTTTTCTATTCCTATCTTCTCTAATATCAGTGCTGATGTAGGAGGTGTACCTACTGTGATATCATACTCTCCTGACTTTGTATCTACTGTCAGTTTTATAGGGACCTTCATCCCTTTAAACTTCTCAGTTTCATCGTTTATCGCATTTACTATTTCCATTATATTTATGCCCAAGGGACCTAGTTTTGGACCTAATGGAGGTCCTGCACTTGCTTCACCAGCATCCACGAGAGCTTCTATTGTTTCCTTAGCCATATTGATTCATCTCCTTTAGCTTAATTAATCTTCCTTTTCTATAACTCTTACATGGTCACCTCTCACTGTGACCGGTATCGGAACTGTAGCTTCAAACAATTCTACAGTTATTTCATCATTATCCTCATTAATCTGAGTAACTCTTGCTTTTTCACCTTTGAATGGCCCTGCAGAAAGTTCTACGATATCTCCTTCTGCTATACCCTCAACTGCCAGTTTAGGTGCCAAAAAGTGTTCGACTTCTTCTATACTAGTATCCCCACTGACAACACCCTTAGCTCTTCTCATAGATTTGATAGATTCCTCAACTCTATGCGGATTCATAGCTTCTAAAAAGATATATCCTCTTACAGGTTTTGGTGCTAAAACTGAAAATACTCCTTTATTTCCTTTCTTTGCCCAATTGGCAATGTAATCAGCCACATTTTTCTCCTGACCGATCTGGGTTTTTACAGCTACCACAGTTGGTCTTGAAGTAGTGATAAGCGTTATCGAATCGGACAACAGTACATCTTTTTTAGACGTTGCGTCCAAAACTACTTCCACCTTATCGCCATATCGAGCACCCTCTGGAGATTGAACTTTTATCGTGATTATCTGTTCATCCCCTTTTCCCACTTCAAAATCCTCTTTAAACTCATCTGTAGTATCAGATAAAGTATGACCTCCAGGAACTTTAACATTCCAAGGTATTACTTCCTCATCACTAAAACTATACAAAACATGTCCGCTCAACTCAATCTTTTGATCAGAACTCGTACTGTTCACGATCTTAACTTTATATTTAACTTCCTCTTCAGTAGTTACAGATTTTTTATTGGGGTCACATTTAAGGAATATCCCCTCTTGAGTCTCTTCTTCCTCAATCTTTACTTCTTCCTCTTCCTCTTCAGCTAATTCATCTTCAGTAAAATCATCAAGAAGACCCATAATAAAAACCTCACATCACGTATGTAGGGATATTCTCCCACAACCAATATATCAAGAAACCAAGACCACCTATGAGTAAAATACCTATAATACAGATAGTAAGGGTCTTTTGATACTCTTCGCTATCGGGTTTTCTAGCCATCTTTAATATACGGCCATACTTACCTTTACCTATCTTCCCTGCTTTTTCCTCGATTTTCTTCTGTACCTTCCAAGATCCTTCTACAATATCCATCTGTTCTCCCTCATGCTACTGTTTGAATCTCCTCTGAAGACTTTACTTCTTTGCCAAATATCTGTTTTGATTTGACACCTGTTATAACCACCATAACTCTCATAGATTTATCCAATGTTGGTTCTATAGAAGCACCCCATATTATTCTAGCATCCTTACCTATACGGTTTTCAACCATCTTTGCTACTTTCTCTGCTTCAGCAACTGTCATATCACTTCCGCCCACAACATTTACAAGTGCTGCATTAGCGTTACTGATGTCTACTTCCAATAATGGTGAGTTTATTGCCTCATCTATGGCTTTTTCAGCACGATTCTCAGAATCATCTTCACCCATGCCAATCATGGCTACGCCTGCGCCTTCCATGATAGTTTTAAGATCATTAAAATCAAGGTTAACAAGTCCTGGTTTAGTAACTATCTCAGTTATTCCCTTTATCGATCTTGTAAGAACTTCATCAGCCACTTTGAAAGCCTTATTCAGTGACAATCTAGGGACCAACTCTAATAACTTATCATTGGGTACTGTTATTACTGTATCTGCCACATTTTTAAGTCTTTTTAAGCCCCACTGAGCATTGTCCATACGGGACTTACCTTCCGCATCAAACGGAGTTGTACATACTGCAACTGTCAAAGCCCCTTCCTCTTTGGCCATCTTTGCTATCGCAGGTGCTCCTCCGGTTCCGGTTCCGCCACCAAGACCGCATGTTACAAAGACAAGGTCCGTTCCTTCTAATAGTTCTTTTATATCTTCTGCTGCTTCTTCTGTTGCCTCCATTCCAACTTGAGGCAAAGCACCAGCGCCTAGACCTCTGGTTTTTCTTCTACCTAAAAGTATTTTTCTTTGTGCATGAACTGTTAAAAGATGCTGGGCATCTGTATTAGCTGCAATCAATTTTGCACCTTGGATTCCCTCCTCAGACATCCTTTCTATCGTATTACAGCCTGCTCCTCCGATACCTATGATTTTGATGTCCGTTTTCAAGCTCGATAAAACTTCCTTCAACTCCTCATCTTCAGATGAGAGATCACGTACATTGCGATCTTCACTTTTTCCGTCAGATGCTTCTTCATGAGAAAGAGCTTCTTCGACAATCGTCTCCATTAATATACTCTCCATTCAATCTATTAAATTATTACTATATCCCTTATCATTCTCTTATATAAAATGTTTTGCCCATTATCATCGTACGTAAATCTACTGAACCACAGTATCTAGATTTCCAACTTTTAGCTTAATAAGTATCTTTAATCATTCACTGTCTTTGCCTGTCAAATATCTTGGTAATACTTCTATCAAAACGTAAATCACAACGAAAACAACAGCAGAAAATATAACTGCTAAGGGCACCGCTAGAGAAGAAATCATGAATATGTCTGTATAGCTGTACAATGCGATCATAGATCCGATGAAAGCTATCAGAAAAGCTAATAAAAGTTCAGTTACCATGTCAGTGCTTGAGTGGACGTAGTATTCCCTAAGATATCTATCGTCCTCTTCTTCAACCAAATCTTTCTTTACTTGTGATGTTACTAAAGAATTTCTAGCGAAAACCCACATTATTATCATCATTATAAATAAAACTAATAATATAGTTAGATTCGTCAGAGTGAAAGATAAAGTATAATTCAAGAAAAAGAAGGTAAGAATCGCTGTAGATACTCCAATGTTGATCAGCCATTTCTGCGTAAATAATTCACCAAATACAGTTACTATTCCACCTATTAGAGGTAAAAACCACAGATTGGGATTTTGCGATATAAAGCCTGCGATAAAAGTTACTGCTAAAGTAAATAGTGGGAGTATTAACCTATTTAAACTCTGAGGTTTCATTTTCTTTTCCAATATCTTATCACCTCCTCCAACGAAGCTTCAAGAGGTTCATTTGGATCCCAATCGACAACGATACTGTAGGGCCACAGTGTATCTATGATGTTCTCTCTTTCCATGCGGAGGAGTT
This sequence comes from Thermoplasmata archaeon, assembly GCA_046538435.1. Taxonomy (GTDB): domain Archaea; phylum Thermoplasmatota; class Thermoplasmata; order Halarchaeoplasmatales; family Halarchaeoplasmataceae; genus CAYSTL01. The sequence goes on from JBKHIX010000012.1 coordinate 14,098, forward strand.
TTTCAGCTCCTGGATCATAATCCTTTCCTACAGATTTCTCTATTTCTATAGGATCCGGTGATATAACCATCACATCGAATTCTTTCATACAAATATCGATTATAGTTTCCGTGATCTTAGGCTGGATCAAAGGTGATATGAATATCATCATGCTCCTACTTGGGAAGAATCTACGTATCAACCATTTCGTATCCTGTATCTTCCACATACCACCTTCTTTGAGATTGCTCAGATTATCAAGTATCTTGTAAAGCTGGTCTCTTCCTGACCTTGGATATATCCAGTTTAATGTATCTCCCAGTATTATCAATCCTACTCTATTTCTATCTGTCAATATATTGGTGGCTAGACTGGCTGCAGCTCGGATAGATGCATTGGTCGTGTTCTTCCTGATAGTCCCTACATTTCCTTCCCTATATCCATCCACAACAATCACTACATCTCCGCTCTTTTCACCTTCGAATTCGTTGGTTATGGGATTAAGATATCTAGCAGTAGCCTTCCAGTTTATCTTCCTCATCTCATCCCCTGGGTGATACTCTCTCAATGAATAGAATTCAGATCCTATCCCGATATTTTGAGACTGGATATTTCCCAACCAGTTTCTAGTGTAGGATGGACGTACATTTACCTTGTTCATATCTTCTGTTTTTGGAAGTATGTGAATCTTCATAACCTTTTCAACTGTCCATTCCTCAAAATAGAAGCCTAAAGAATCCCTGTATCTCATCTTGATAGGTCCTATAACCTTTCTGCCTCTTAATGGGCAGGACAAGGTATACTCTATCACCTTCGTTTCATTTTTTTCAAATGACAGAATATGATGATTTGAACCTTCTACTATCTCTACCTTTGGAGGGATATTATCGATCAATTCTAAATATTTTAATTTACTTCCTTTATTTTTCAACTCGATCTTAACAGTTACCTCACCCTCCTCGTACACATCTTGTTCTGACGAAGCTCGGTTCAGTTCCACATCAATATTTTTCGGGGGTAAGCCCCTCAAACTGACTGCTAGAATGGCTAAATTCGCTATAGATGCAACTAAAAACACCCAACTTTTGAATACTATACCTGTAAAGAGCGTGAGTATGGCAAGTATAACTATGTAAAGGGTGAAATGGGATCTCATCTATTTCACTTTAGGTACGGGTACCTCTTTCAACGTTTCCTCTATCACATCTTTCGGATCTACACCTTTGATCGCTGGACCTGGCTTCAGGACTAATCTGTGGGATAATGCTTCCTTACATATGAATTTTACATCATCCGGTATGACGTAATCTCTGCCTCTCATCGCTGCGTTCGCCATGGATAGTTTCATCAGTGCAAGACTACCTCTAGGTGAAGATCCAACTTCAACATCCTTATGATCCCTTGTCTTTTGTACTATCTTGACTATATACTTCTTGATATCATCATCAAGATGCACGTCTTCAACAGTCTCCTGCATCTTGATCAGTTTCTCAGGGTTGATCACCTTATCGATCTCTACATCATCCTGTTTTCTTTCTTTTCTTCTTCTGATTATCTCAAACTCGTCTTTTGGTGATGGATAACCAACCTCTAAACGAAGCATGAAACGGTCCACCTGGGCCTCTGGGAGTGGATACGTTCCTTCATATTCGATCGGATTCTGTGTGGCTATCACTATGAACGGTTCTGACAGTTTGTGCGTTTCTCCTTCTATGGTCGTCTGCTTCTCCTGCATGGCTTCGAGCAGAGCAGCCTGTGTCTTAGGCGGCGCTCTGTTCACCTCGTCTGCCAGCAAAATATTCGTGAATATCGGGCCTTTCCTCATCTTGAACTCGCTCGTATTTCTATCGTATATGAACGAGCCAGTTATATCAGCTGGTAGTAAATCCGGGGTGAACTGTATCCTCTTAAAATCGCAACCTAACGTATCTGCAAAACAGTTCGACATCAATGTTTTCGCCAAGCCAGGATAGTCTTCGAACAGTATATTCCCATTCGCTAATATCCCCAAAAACGTCTTCTCCAGTACCTTCCTCTTACCAACGATAGCTTTACTCACTTCGTCTAAGAGAGTATCACTTATATCGGATATATCTTCTATATTCAATTCCATTCCTCCATTCTCTCTAATATCTCATTTATCCTATCCTTATAGTCTTTATCTACCGTTATTTTAGCCAAACCGAATTTTTGAGTAAATGATTTTTTAGTAGTAGCTTGTTCGTGTACAGCTTGGTTATAGCTTTTGCTCTCTAGTATGAACTTAGTTATCATATCATCATCAATGATTTCTCTCAGTTCTTTTGGATTCTCCATCAATCGTTTCATCTCAGCATCGGATATATTTTTGTAGTTTTTCAATTTTTTTATAAATTCCTCTTTAACCCTTTCTTCAAACAAAGATTTACTGATCGTTTTGTCATGATAGGCTCTACCTGCTATCTCTGATATCCGTTCTAGATTTAAATTTACGATCGAATCAAGTTCAGTATCTCTCTTCCAAAATGATATCTCTGCGCTTCTATTATATATCTCAAAAATGAGTATTACTCCCAAAAATAGAATGATGGAAAGTCCTAGTACCCATTTAAGTGAACCACTTATGAAAAACATCATTATTGTCAAAAACGCGATGATGGATAATAGTAATATCCTAAATGACCTTTCATCTTCATCGATCATTCCATCGGCCATGTTTAACTGATCTCCTCTCTTAGTGATTTTAGATTTTCTAAGGCTGCTTCCCTCTGGGATTCTTTAAGTGAATGTGAACTATATCTAGCTTCTTCAAATATTGAAGTTAGATCATCAATCGTCTCCTTGGATAGATTTAGATTATGTACCGCATTATATTCGAATTCTCTTGGGGTCATATATCTATCATATATAACTCCATAATCCTCAAGGATGAAACACATCTTCTGATAACATCTTATAATAGTGGACCTTATGTCCCTTCCTTTATTTAGATCTCTTATTGCCCTATCTACAGATTGAGATATATCCTGTTCTATTTGGGTCTGCTCTTCTTCTATCTCTTCATTCGAGCTTAGGAATGAGATTAATTTTGGGACTGAAGCTATGATTGCGATCGTACCCAATAGCAGTCCGATGACTAATAATCCTATGTTCTGTCCTCCTAGATTAGTAGCACCTTCCACAAGTTCCCTACCAGATTGACCAATTTTAGAAATCCCTCTTCCTCCTGTATCTTCAATAATAACACCGGGACTGTAAACCTGATAAAATCTATAGATTATCGGTATCCCTATCAATAATATTATGGAAACACTGATTATATTTATTTTAGCCCAACCTCTCTTATCTGCGATAAAGGCGAAGGCTATTACCCCTATAATAGTCATCATTATTACAACTTCAGTGGAAAAAGCACCAGCTATAAGAAACATTATACCTGCTAAAATAACAAAGCCAACCATTAGCAAAGGTACTGATAAAACCTCCATCCCATATTTCTTATAAATATAAAGAGTGAATGCTAATATGCCAATAAAGAAGAAAATTAAAAGGAAAAAATAAATCGATATGTCAAAAATTTCTAAACTCCCACCTCCTCCCACAAACCCATATTGATTATCACTTTCACCTAAATTTGGAAATAGATAAGATATATTACCTATTGACCAAGAAGCGACCAGTACTAGAATCAAACCGATTGGAAACAGGTTCTTCTTATCCAGATTCTCACCATTAATTTATTATTTAAAGATGTCTTTCTCAATCATTACTTACTATAAAATGTTTTACATCCTCCCTTTTAGATTCAAATATCTGAAAAGAATATGTTTTATTCAGCATATGGTTTCTGATCGTTTTACTCCTCCGAATATTTTGGTATATGTACCGCTAAAATGTAGATTATGAGTAGGAAAACAGCTGCAAAGAACAAAGTTAGAGGTACAGCTAAATTAGGTATCAAGAATGTACCAGTATAACTATAAAGAGCGATCAACGATCCCAGGAAGGACAGTAAAAGTGCTAATACCATCTTTTTGGCTAGTCTGGAAATTGATTTGAGTTCAAATTCTTTCAAATATCTATTATCCTCATCATTATCCAGGTCTTTCTTGATCTCTGAAGTCATCAAATCATGTCCCGCAAATGCCCATAAAACCATCATAGCTATGAAAAGGATAATAATCATACTCAGATTGATGATCGTGAAAGCTGTGTTGTAATTTAAAAGGAAGAATGATAAGATAGCTATCGCCATACCAAAGTTGATACGTGATCTTTTATTATATATTACACCTAAAACTGCTATTATCCCGCCAATAACTGGTACAAAGCTGAATAATAAAAAGTTTGATAATAGTCCTGCAGCTGATGAAACAGCCAATATCAGGACAGATATTATCCTAGAATTAGAACTACTGATCCTTATTTTCTTTTCCAATATCTAATCACCTCTTCCAAAGAAGCTTCAAGGGGATCGTTTGGATCCCAATCGACAACGATACTGTAAGGCCACAAAGCATCGATCACAGTATCCCTCCCCATCTGTAATATTTTTTCAGCGTTTTCATCATAATCATTAATAATAGATTTCTCTACCTTCAGAGGATTTGGGGAAATCACCATAACATCGAATTCCTTCATACATATGTCGATAATGGTTTCGGAAATCTTAGGCTGGATCAAAGGTGATATAAAAATGATCATGCTTTTACTGGGGAAGAATCTCTTGATCAACCATTTCATATCTTCCATCTTCCACATGCCACCTTCTCTTAAATTGCTTAGATTACTGAGTATCTTGTAAAGCTGATCTCTTCCCGACCTTGGATATACCCAATCTAAAGTCTCTCCTAGAACGATAAGCCCAACTCTATTCCTGTCGGATAATATACTGGTAGCTAGACTAGCTGCTGCCTTAATGGATGCCTTGGTTGTATTATTTCTCATATTTCCTACATTGCCTTTCTTATACCCATCTACTACCAGCACCACATCGCCACTCTTTTCTCCTTCAAACTGATTGGTTATAGGGTTAAGATATCTAGCAGTAGCCTTCCAGTTTATCTTCCTTATCTCATCTCCCGGCACGTACTCTCTTAAAGCATAGAACTCAGAACCTATACCTATACTCTGAGACTGGATATTTCCCAACCAGTTTCTGGTGTAGGATGGACGTACATTTACCTTGTTCATATCTTCCGTTCTAGGTAAAATATGTATTCTCATCTCCTTATCAACTTTCCATTCTTTATAATAAAATCCAAAAGAATCTACAGACCTAATCTTGATGGGACCTAAAACCTTTGTACCTCTTATTGGTAGAGAGAGTGTATATTTTATTACTTTTGTTTCACCTTCTTCCAATGAGAGGACCTGATGATTAGAACCTTTTATTATTTCCACGCTGGGTGGTATATTATCCATGATCTCCAAGAATTGTAAACTTTCACCCTTATTTTCTATTTTGATCCTTACATCAACCTCCCCATCTTCGTACACATCTTGTTCGGTGGATCCTCGTGTTATATCCACTTCTGTCTTACTAGGTGGCAATTCTTTGAGACTCACTACTACAAAAGCTAAAGCAGCTATAGCTCCTACTAAAAATACCCAGCTTTTAGCTATTATACCTAAATAAAGCAATATCACCGCGATTATAACTGTATAATGTAAGAATCGAGATCTCATCTATTTCACTTTAGGTACGGGTACCTCTTTCAACGTTTCCTCTATCACATCTTTCGGATCTACACCTTTGATCGCTGGACCTGGCTTCAGGACTAATCTGTGGGATAATGCTTCCTTACATATGAATTTTACATCATCCGGTATGACGTAATCTCTGCCTCTCATCGCTGCGTTCGCCATGGATAGTTTCATCAGTGCAAGACTACCTCTAGGTGAAGATCCAACTTCAACATCCTTATGATCCCTTGTCTTTTGTACTATCTTGACTATATACTTCTTGATATCATCATCAAGATGCACGTCTTCAACAGTCTCCTGCATCTTGATCAGTTTCTCAGGGTTGATCACCTTATCGATCTCTACATCATCCTGTTTTCTTTCTTTTCTTCTTCTGATTATCTCAAACTCGTCTTTTGGTGATGGATAACCAACCTCTAAACGAAGCATGAAACGGTCCACCTGGGCCTCTGGGAGTGGATACGTTCCTTCATATTCGATCGGATTCTGTGTGGCTATCACTATGAACGGTTCTGACAGTTTGTGCGTTTCTCCTTCTATGGTCGTCTGCTTCTCCTGCATGGCTTCGAGCAGAGCAGCCTGTGTCTTAGGCGGCGCTCTGTTCACCTCGTCTGCCAGCAAAATATTCGTGAATATCGGGCCTTTCCTCATCTTGAACTCGCTCGTATTTCTATCGTATATGAACGAGCCAGTTATATCAGCTGGTAGTAAATCCGGGGTGAACTGTATCCTCTTAAAATCGCAACCTAACGTATCTGCAAAACAGTTCGACATCAATGTTTTCGCCAAGCCAGGATAGTCTTCGAACAGTATATTCCCATTCGCTAATATCCCCAAAAACGTCTTCTCCAGTACCTTCCTCTTACCAACGATAGCTTTACTCACTTCGTCTAAGAGAGTATCACTTATATCGGATATATCTTCTATATTCAATTCCATTCCTCCATTCTCTCTAATATCTCATTTATCCTATCCTTATAACCTTCATCTTTTGTTTCTTTTTTCTTGATCTTTAACTTCTTCTTTAAAGTCGACCATCTATTAACTGATTGTTCATGAATAGATTTTTCATGAACTATATCAGTAAAACTCTTACTATTCAAAATAAAACTAGTGATCTTATCATCATCTATTTTTTCCTTCAGTTCTTCAGGATCATTCAACATTTTTTTTACCTCATCATCTGATAAGCCTTTTATAGTCTTGACCTTTCCTAAAAATTCTTTTATTATACGTTCTTCCAGTCTTGCCTTGCTCACCTTTTTACCACTATAAGCTCTATCAGCTACATTCGATATCTCTTTAAGATTCATATTAAGTTCAGAATCGAGTTCGTTGTCCCTTTCCCAAAATGACATGTCTTTACTTCTGCTACTTACCTCAGATCCTATTAACATACACATCAGTAGAAGAACAATAAGGCCTAAAACCCATTCAGTATATCCACCCAAGAAAATGAAAAAGAGGGATAGGAACACGATCAAAATCAACAAAAGTTTCCTGTACGCTTCATCAGGAGTTAAATCACTCACTTTTTTCTCGAACATGTCTATCCGATTTCCTCCCTCAGTAATCTTAGATTTTTTAAGGCAGATTCTCTCTGCGACTCTTTGAGAGAATGTGAGCTGTATCTTGCTTCTTCAAATATATCAGTTAGGTCCGAAATCTTATCCTTAGATAGGTCCAGCTTATCAACAGCATTTTCTTCAAATTCTCTTGGTGTCATAAACCTATCATATGTAACACCCTGATCCTCAAGTACATAACTCATCTTCTGATAACATCTGATCACAGTTGACCTGATGTCCTTCCCTTCATTTAGGTCTCTTATCGCTCTATCCACTGACTCTGATATATCTTCCTCTATCAGGGTTTGATCCGGTTCTTCTTGCTCCTCCTCTTCTAAATACGATTTTACTCTTGGAGCTATTAAATATATTCCACCTACTAAAACTATCAATCCAAAAACAATGAATCCTATATTCTGTCCAGCGAGGTTTCTAGAACCTCTTAGAAATTCAGCACCAGACTCTCCTATCATCTCATCTAAATCCCAACCTGAAGATATATAACCAGTTTCAGGTCTGCTAGCTACATATGCTTTGTAGAGAAGAGGACCAGCTATCAGTGCGGTCATCGAAACAAGGGCGATATTGAATTTAGCCCATCCTTTTTTATTGGCTGTATAAGCAAAAGCTACAACTGCAAAGATCGTCAGTGAGATAATAACTGGTTCTAAGCTGGACAGGCCTGTTAATAGTATTATGATCAATAAACTGCTTGGACCAAATATCATCAGTGGAACAGTAAAAATCTCTTTCCCATATGACTTATAAATCAATAAGATAAAAACCAACAGAATTATAACAGCCAATATGAAAAGTAAAAAATAAATCGATATATTGAATACTCGTACATCTTTACCACCACCAACAAAACCATACTCCGTATCTTTATCTCCTAGAAAGGGGAAAAGATACGTTATATTCCCAAGTGCCCAGGCAGCTACAAGTAGAAGAATCAAACCGACCGTGAAGAAATTTCTATTACTTTTATCCAGCATCTCACCTTTCTACTCGAAGATATTTCAATTATTAAAAATTTTTTAATATCTACTCAATTATGTCAACTCTCAAGCGAATATTTTATTTATACCCACTTAAATCGGTTGGATATGTTCGAGGAAGAGTATCAGTTGGACTTCTTCAAAGAGAAGCGATACCAGAGGAAAAAATGCAAAGAATGCGGATCCTATTTCTGGACTTTAGACGAGGAATTGGAAGTTTGTCAGGACGCACCATGTGTAGAATTTGAATTTTTGGGTGATCCACCTACGAATAAAAAATTTTCTGTATCAGAGATGAGAGATTACTTTATCGATTTCTTTTCAGAAAGAGGTCACACCGCATTGGATAGATATCCAGTATCTGCCAGATGGAGAGATGATGTCTTCCTCGTACATGCAAGTATTTATGATTTTCAGCCCCATGTAACCTCTGGTCAGGTGGATCCACCTGCGAATCCTTTGGTGGTATCTCAACCATGTATAAGATTACCTGACCTGGATGAAGTCGGTAGGACAGGAAAACACCTATCGAGCTTCGAAATGATGGGACACCACGCTTTCAACTCAAAGAATAATTACGTGTATTGGAAAGAAGAAACAGTGGAATACTGCCATGAAATGCTCACTGATATCGGCATTCCTGAAGAAGAGATAGTCTACAAAGAGCATCCATGGATAGGTGGTGGTAATGCTGGCCCTTCTCTTGAAGTCAATGTGATGGGTTTAGAGGTCGCCACATTAGTTTTCATGAATATGGAAAAAGATCCAAACGGAGAAGTAGAACTAGACGGAGAGATGTATAACCCTCTAGACCTAAATGTTGTTGATACCGGTTATGGTGTGGAAAGATGGGGTTGGATATCTGAAGGTGCACCAACAGTTTACGATTACATGTATCCTGAGATAGTCAAATATATCTGTGATAGATTTGATATCGAGCATCCACTAGAAGAAAAATGGTATTCTAAATTACTGCAGGAATATACAAGATTAGCTGGCTCCGATAAGGGTGATTACAGAGACGACGATCTCCTTGAAGAACTGATGAAAAGGATATCTGATACGGAAATTAGTTGGGCAAAAAAAGAGATAGCCGACCATCTAGAAAAATTGAAAGGAGTATACACCCTTGCAGACCACAGCAGAACCCTTGCTTTGATGCTCTCCGATGGGATAGTACCTTCCAATGTAGAAGATGGTTATCTCGTAAGGATGATGATAAGACGATCCTTAAGACAGATAGACCGGATGCAGCAGGACATATCTTTGAAAAAATTGGTCGGGATGCAGATGGAGAACTTCGGTGATATCATAGACCTGAGCAAAAAAGACCTTGTGTTCGATATGCTCGATAATGAGATCGACAAATATAAAGATACTTTGGAAAGGGGAAAGCGGTTGGTCAAAAGAGAATTGGAGGATATTGGTGAAGATGAAGAACTTTCCTTAGAAAAGCTGATAGATTTCTATGACATACACGGAATCCATCCAACGATAGTCAAAGAACTGGCTGAAGATTTTGATATTGAAGTTGATATCCCTGATAATTTCAGCACCATCTTAGCTGAGAGACACGAGGGTCCCGAGAAGAAAGAAAAAGAGATGGCCGAGGAAGAATACGATCTTCCTGCTACAAAAGCTTTGTATTATGATGAACCCGATTCTCAAACCTTTGAAGCCGTAGTGCTAGAGAGTGATGAAAACGAAGTGATACTTGATCAAACTTTATTCTATCCAGAGGGTGGTGGACAACCTTCAGATAAGGGAGTTCTAACAACTGATCAAAGCACTTATGATGTACAATACGTAAAAAGGGTTGGAGATGTCATCGTTCATGAGATAGATGAGTATATATCCAAAGGAGAGACAGTAAAGGGTAGAGTTAACTGGCAGAGGAGAAAATCCCTGACAAGACATCATACTGCTACGCATATAATCATAAGCGCAGCTAGAGAAGTACTCGGAAACCACATATGGCAGAGAGGTGCCCAGAAAGGAGTCAGCAGTGCAAGATTAGATATTTCACACTACAAGAAGATAAGCAGAGAAGAGATCAAAGAAATAGAAAAGAAAGCCAACGAGATAGTGCTCAATGGTATACCAGTGGTAAAGGAAGAACTCACAAGGGATGAAGCTGAGAAAAGATTTGGTTTTGAATTATATCAAGGTGGTGTACCTCAGAGTGACATAATAAGAGTTGTACACATATCTGGAGTCAAAGATATCGACGCCCAGGCCTGTGGTGGCACCCATGTCGACAACACATCTGATATTGGTGCTATCAAGATACTCAATACTCAAAGAATACAGGACGGGGTCGAAAGGTTAACTTATTCTGCTGGGATGGCCACTATAGAAGAGTTCCAGAGACAGGAAGACCTGCTTCTTAAATCAGCATCTGCTTTCAGCGTTAACCCAGATAAATTACCAGAAACAGCTGAACGTTTCTTTAGAGAGTGGAAAGAAAGGGGTAAAGAGCTTGAAAAGTTGAAGAAATATAAGTCTATCGCTATAGCAGAAGAACTGGTTCCTGGTGAAAAACACGATGGTATTGAGATAATCAGCAGTTCTGTTGATATGGGAACGAAAGAGATGCTTTCTACTGCTGAAAAATTGACTTCTGAGGAAAACAGAGTGGTATTGTTGGCTTCAAGCGGCGATAAACCTCAATTGGTGTTTTCGAGAAGTGATAACCTAGATTTCAATATGTCGGATATTCTAAGAGAAGCTGCCAAAGAGATCAACGGTGGCGGTGGAGGTTCACCGAAAACCGCTCAAGGTGGTGGGAGCGATCCAGAAGGTAGAGAAACTGCATTAGAAAAAGGTAAGAAGGTAATACTAAATAATTTGTAAATATTATTATAATCCGAGATGGATTGGATAATTACAATACTCACATCCATAGTTATATTACTTGCAGCCTTAGTTCATGGTATAGCTGGTTTTGGATTTGCACAGGTTTCAATGGGACTCTTACCTCTATTTAGAAACCCAGCTATGGCCTCAGTGATATTTACGATCACCGCAGTTGTGAGTAATGGTAGGGTATTTTGGAGTGTAAAAGAAGATTTTAATTTAAAAGATTGGATCGTGCCAGTAGGTGGTCTGATATTCGGTATGCCTTTAGGTATATATTTATTTCAAACTCTAAGCAAACAGCAGCTAAGGTTGTTCATTGGTGTCATATTAATCATCGCTGTTATCCTGATCGCTCTAATGCGTCAAATAGATACTGTAAAAGATTGGATAAAAGATAAAAGAATAGAACCTGGATGGAAAACGGGATTAACTGCTGGTTTCTTCGCTGGATTTTTAGGTGGGGCTGTGGCAATTCCAGGACCCCCCATGATAGTTTATGGAGCATTTATGGTTGCTAACCAATATTGGAAAGGATCCAAAATGAAGGCAATATTCACTGCATTCTTCGGAACTTTAATGGCCTACAGATTGGGAGGTCTGACCTACACAGGTTCAGTTACGGTTCCTCTGGTGACTGAGGCTTTGATAGCACTTCCTGCATTATTTATAGGTGCCTGGATAGGTATAAAGATATTCAACAAAATCCCTAAAAGAATATTCGGCTGGTTGGTTCTCGCTGGATTGACGATAAATGCGGTAATACTGATAGTCACATCGATCTTTTAGAAACTTTTTTGTAAAAAGGTATTGTTTATGTTTAATGATTGATAATATGTCAAAATATAGAGTGCTTTTCCATCTGCATGAGGGGGAAAAAGGTAATATCGCTTTTTCAAACATAATAAACTTGATAAACGACCTAGGTGAAGAGAATCTTGATATCGAATTACTCATGAACGGAACCGGGGTAAAGGTGATGCAGGAAGATGAAGGATATATTCGGAAAATCGAGTATCTATCAAATAAAGGCGTGACATTCAGCGTCTGCTCGAACAGTTTGAAGGGATTAAAGATAGATGAAGATGGTCTCATAGAAGGATTTGAAAAGGTTCCTTCAGGTGTTGGTGAATTGGTGAAAAAACAGGATAAGGGTTGGAACTACATAAAAATATAGGTGATTTAAAAATGGAAGAAGAATTCGATCTGACTATCCTTCAGATGAACGATAGTCATGCATATTTGGATCTGCATGATGAATACTTCTGGAAGGGTGGGGAACAACAATATAGAGAGGTAGGTGGTTATGCAAGGATCACCAGTTATTTCAATAAAGTTAAAGAAAAAAATCCTGGATCTGTTTTGATTTTAGACAATGGAGATACAATACATGGAACGTATTCTGTTGTTAAAAATAGAGCTGAAAACATGGTCCCGATATTGAATAAGATGGGATTCGATGCATGGACAGCACATTGGGACTTTGCTTATGGACCCGAACATCTGATCGATTTATCTGACAAACTAGATTATCCTTTATTGGCCATAAATTGCTATTACGAAGATACTGATGAATTGGTTTTTGATCCATATAGAGTAATCGAGAAAAATGGACTGAAGATAGGCTTGATAGGTATAGCAAATACCATAGTAGATAAAACCATGCCAGAACATTTCAGTGAAGGTATATACCTGACCCTAGGAGATGAGGAACTACCTAAATATATAGATGAACTCAGGAATGATAAGGATGTCGATATCGTTGTTGTTCTTGCACATCAAGGTTATCCTCAAGAGGTTAAGTTGGCAAAAGAGGTTGATGGAATCGATGTGTTAATAAGCGGACATACCCATAACAGACTCTATGAACCAGTTGATGTAAATGACACCATAATAATACAATCTGGATGTCATGGTTCCTTTATCGGAAGATTAGACCTAAAGATAGATAAAAATGGAATTGAAGATCATCACCACAAACTTGTTGAAATTGATAAAAATATCAAACCAGATGATGAAGTTCAAAAGATGATAGATGATATTAAGAAACCACACAAAGAGATGCTCAATGAAGTAATAGGTGAAACAGAGATAGGGCTAGCTAGAGATAAAGTGATGGAAACTACTATGGATAATCTGCTGTTGAAGGCCTTGATCGATGCTAGTGGTGCCGAGATAGCTTTCTCAAATGGTTGGCGTTACGGTTCTCCTGTTCCTCCTGGTGAGATCACTATGGAAGATTTGTGGAATATAATTCCAACAAATCCTCCTGTTTCGGTATGTGAAATCACGGGACAAGAATTATGGGATATGATGGAAGAAAATTTAGAAAATACCTTCGCTAAAGATCCATATGATCAGATGGGAGGATATGTAAAGAGGTGCTATGGTATAAACGTCTACTTTAAAGTGGAAAACGCTGAAAATCTGAGGATCAACGAATTTTTTGTCGGTGATGAAAGGTTAGATAAAGATAAGAAATACAAAGCCGCTTTTGTTACAACACAAGGTATACCTGCCAGATATGGTTCTAACAGGAAAGACCTGGATATCGATGCGATAACAGCATTGAAGAGATATGTGAAAGATGAGGGCCCAGTGTGTCCGGAAATAGAGGGAACGATAGTAGCTATATGAGATTTATCTCAGCATAAAGCCGTATTTTAATGGATCTTCAGGATCGAAACAAAACTTGCTTTTACCAGTGCAGTATGCTTTACCAGTGACCTTCGGGATTACAGCTTCATATCCACCATAGATTGTTGTTCTCACAACCTCAACATCGAAGGTTGTACCCAAAATACTCTCTATAGTGATAGGTTCGTTTTTATCTATCTCACCATTGAAATAGTGGATCGCTGCTCTTCCACTCACACCTGTACCTGTCGGTGATCTATCGACCTCTCCATCTGCAAAGACGCATACATTCCTACTGTGGTTTGATTTATCAGAAGGTGGTCCTACGAATATAGTGCCATAAAGAAAACCAAGATCGTCTTCAAAGGGATGATTGATATCAAATTCTTTAATTATTTTTTGTTTTATCTTCTTACCAGCCATAACAAATCCATTATGATTCTTTTTATCTATCTTTAAACTAATCTGGTCTACATCTATGTAAGCATAGAAAGCACCTCCGAAAGCGATATCAAAATTTATACTTCCAAATTCTGAAGTGTCTACACAGAGATTTTTCTTGTATACGAAAGAAGGTACATTTCGAAAAGAAACTTCTTTTACTTTCCCGTTTTCTATTAAAGCAGTGGCTTTAACTCTTCCTGCAGGTGTATCATAATTTATCTCTGGTCTTTTTCCACCTTTTTTTAAGATTTCAGTATCTAAAACTACTTTAGTCAAAGCGATGATACCGTGTCCACACATGGTGCTGTAACCTTGATTATGGGTGAATAGAACTCCCAAATCTCCATCAGGGGTTGTCGGTTCAGTAATAATAGCACCATACATATCTGGATGACCTCTAGGTTCCAACATGAGACCTTTTCTAAAATGGTCTAGATTATCCTTAACAAACTGTCTTTTTTCTAAGATAGTTTTTCCTTCGATATAGGGTAAACCATTCACTATCACTCTAAGAGGTTCTCCAGCTGTGTGAGATTCTATAGTTTCTATCATCTTAAAATTTTCAGGTATCTTTCCTTCATTGTACATCTTGAGCAACTCTATTAATCAGAAAAGAGTAGAGAATTATAAACTTTAATCTGAATTTAGAGTTGACACATCCAAAAATTATTTGATTAATGTTGTTGGTATACATTTATCTAAGGTGTTGTAATGTTGTTCCTGAATGATGAAGAAATTTTTCGGTCTGTTGAATTAGAAGAAGTAGTGGATGTTATCGAAGAATCGATGAAGTTGTATGAAACTGGTAAGTTCGAGATGCCCACTCGTATGAATGTTGATTATGATGGAAACACACTTCTCCTCATGCCATGTTATGCTGAGAATAGAGTTGGTACTAAATTATTAACTTTAACGCCGGATAATAAAGAAAGAGAATTACCTGTAATTCAAGGTTGTTTTATATTGAATGATGCAGAAACTGGAGAAATCTTGGCATTTATAGAAGGTTCTTCACTAACTGCATTGAGAACTGGAGCTGTTGGCTCTGTAAGTATAAGAAATATGACTTCAAAAGATATATCCTCCGTTGGAATTGTTGGGGCGGGTGTTCAAGGCTATCATCAGGCGTTATTTGCTTCTAAAGTTAGAGCTATTGACACCATATATGTTCATGACATAAATGACAAACGAGTTAGAGAATTCAAAGAAAAATTCAGCGAAAGTAAAGATCCGAATATAATATCTGTAGATTATGTTAAAGAACTCGTTCAGAGATCAGATGTTGTAATAACTGCTACTACTGCAAACGAACCTGTTTTACCAGATGAGAGTAAAATCTTCGAAGGAAAGCATTTTGTCGGGATAGGGAGTTATAAACCAAATATGAGGGAATATCCAAAAGCAATCTTCGAAAAAATCGATAAAATTATAATCGATACTGAAGATGCTGTAGATGAAAGTGGGGACATTATATTACCACTCGAAAAAGAATGGATAGGAGGAGATCAAATTCAAACCATGGGTAAATTGTTAAACGGTGAAATAGACCTTGATCTTAATAAAACTACATTTTTTAAAACAGTGGGTATGGCCCTTTTTGATCTAGTTACAGCAAATCTGGTATACAAAAAAGCAGAAGAACTAGGTTTTGGAATAGAAATAGAATTATAAAAATGATCTGTAAAACCCGGGCCTCTAACAATATGAAAATAAAAGTGGACCAGCGGGGACTCTGTTCAGAATTGATCATTTCATTCTCAATTCTAAACGCTCGTTAAAAAAAATAAGTTTTTTAACTCGTGAACCCCGGGCCTCTAACAATATGAAAATAAAAGTGGACCAGCGGGGACTCTGTTCAGA
>JBKHIX010000087.1:0-7853 GCA_046538435.1 Thermoplasmata archaeon
TCCCTTTATGATAATGACAATCAAAGTAATTTACAGGTTCCTTTTCTGGCATGAATATATCTGGATGATCTTTTAATGCATGATACAACCAAGTAGATCCCGATCTTTGTGCTCCAGCATGGATGAATGTAGGGAGTTTATTTTTCATGATTAACGATTAAAACTAAGATATAAATTTTTTTGGATTTTCCGAAAAATCTTATTTTTTCTCCTATTCTTTCCAACATCACCGTTGGGGGCCAAAGACTTGATGAGTATGCTTCAAATAAATTTGTTTCAAGATAGGAGTCTCAATTGGGAACATTCTTGGTTCACTCCTAGTTAACAGATGATATAAGAAGGGGATAAAGTTACCTTATCGAAGGGGAAAAACTTATAAATCTTAGAGACGTTTGATATCAATGCTAAAGATGGAAAAAGTGAAAACAACGATCAATATCGATGAAGAGCTATGGAAAAAATTCAGCCATTTAGTTATAGAAGAGAAGGGATATCGCAAAAAAAATGAGGTCATAGAAAACCTGATCAGAGAGTATACAGAAAAGAAAACGAAAACCGATAAAGAGGAGATAAACAAAGCTATCATCTTGGCAGCTGGTATGGGTACTCGACTCAGACCTTTGACTGAAGATGTATGCCAATGTTTACTAAAAATAAATTCAGAGACAATTTTGGAGCATCAAATAAAGAATCTTCAGGAATGTGGAATAGAGGATATAACCATAGTTACTGGATACAAATCAGATAAAATCAGGGAATTCTGTGAGGAAAATTCTTGGGATGTTAATTTTATTCATAATAACCATTACTCCAAATCAAATAATCTCCATACCTTATGGCTGGCGAGAGACCATTTTGATGAAGGATTCGTCTGCCTCAATTCAGACGTTGTTTTTGACAGTGAAATATTGAGATCCTTATTGAAAGCCGAAGGAGAGGTTTGCTTGGCGGTAGATAAGAAAGAATGTAAAGAAGAAGATATGAAAGTAAAAGTAGAAGATGGAGTTACCAAGATTAGTAAGAGACTGAAACCGGAAGAAGTTTATGGTGAATTCATAGGTATCTCAAAATTTTCTGAGAGAGGTGCAAAAAAATTAAATCGAGTTTTATCTGAAATGCCAGCTGATTTACGGAAGAAGGGATATGTAGCCCTCGGGATTCAAAGGTTGATAGATGAAGGGTACAAAGTGTTTAAAGTCGAGATCCAAAGAAAGTTTTGGAAGGATATAGATTTCGTTGAGGATTTTAATGAAGTACGGGCTCAACTGTCAAGTAGGCCCTCTATATTAAATTATTAGAGAGAGAAAAATGGAAAAAAATTGAAAATAAAAAGAAATCATTTTCGTGGAGGAAATAAGAATGTCTCTAAAATATAGGATATCTCCGGATGAAAGGTTAAAATCACTAAGAAAGCAATTAAAAGAGAAAGATTTTGTTCGAATTATCGAGGCTCATAACGGATTAAGTGCCTTGATTGGACAAAAAGTCAAAGTGGAACAAAACGGAAACGCTATCGAGTATGACGGCTTTTGGGAAAGTAGCCTTACCGATTCAGCCTCTAAAGGAATGCCTGACGCCGAGATAATAGGGTATACCTCTAGATTAAATACTATAGACGAAATGCTTAGCGTGACTACAAAACCCATGATCGTTGACGGTGATACAGGCGGATCTCCGGCACAGTTTGAATATTTTGTTAAGCAGCTTGAACGTCTAGGAGTATCGGCAGTTATTATCGAAGATAAGACTTTCCCCAAACGTAACAGTTTAGACGCATCAGCAAAGCAATCTTTAGAAGATCCAGAAATTTTTGCTCAGAAAATACAGCGTGGAAATGATGTCAAGCTCAACGAAGACTTCATGATAATCGCTAGGATTGAGAGTCTGATAAGTGGTGTAGGACTAGAGGATGCATTAAAGAGAGCTGAAACATATATAAACGCAGGTGTGGATGGTATAATGATTCACTCTCACCAAGATGAACCTGATAACATACTTGCATTTGCCGATGAATATGAAGAACTTTGTAACCGTATAGGTCGTCGGCCACCTTTGGTATGTGTTCCTACTACCTACAATCTGATCACAGATCAAGAACTTGCCGATCACGGTTTTGATATCATTATACACGCTAATCATTTACTGCGTGCTGCTCATAAAGCTATGATAGAATCTGCTGAAACTATTTTACTTAGTGATCGTAATTTTGAGGCAGACCCTCTTTGCTCTCCTGTTTCAGAGATATTTGAAGATGTTGGTTTTGAGTGGATAAAAGCCCAGGATAAAAAATATTCGAAAGAGCAACGTATGTCTGTGATAATCCCTGCCGCTGGTAAGGATCTTACCTTCGAAGGTATCCCTAAGGCTCTCATTGAGATCGGTGATAAAACCATTTTGGAGCGACAGTTAGAGATTATTCGAAAATTGGGTCTACGTGATATCGCTGTGGTTCGAGGGTACTGCGGAGATAAGTTTCAACGGGATAACATAACCTACTATGAAAACCCAGAGTTTGAGGAAAAGCACAGTCTTTACTCATTGATGCAAGCTAAAGACAGTATGGATGAAGGATTTGTATTAGTCTATTCCGATATACTTTTCAATGAAGATATATTGGAGTCACTCATCAACAGTAATGGTGATATAGTTTTGCTGGTCGATGGGTCATATCGTTATCATAAACACGAGATAGACAAAAAACTCGATCTAGTTGCTAGCGTTAGCAAAAGAAAGATATCTTCTTATTATCGAACACTCCATCCAAGTAAAATGGTGGAAGTGAGAAGGCTCGGTAAGGAGATTAGTAAAGATGATGCAGATTTTGAGTTTATAGGCATGGCTTACTTCTCTGAGAGAGGGGCAGAAATACTTAAAAAGGTACATGAAGATTGCAAAAGAAACAATGAAGGTGAATTTCACGAAGCAGAATCTTTTGACCAAGCCTCACACCTAGATATATTGCAAGAAATAATTGATCGAGGATTCACTGTGAATGCCTTGGAGATATACAAAGGCTGGATTGAAATTCACAATGAAGAGGATATTGAAATAGCTGATGAGATGTTAGAAGGTCAATAAAATAATGGGGTAGAAAGTATGATAAATTGTGAAGATTTTGCAGAAATCTGTAAGAAACATGGTTTTACTTTTTTTTCTGGAGTTCCCGATAGTACATTTAAATCATGGATGAGTTCTTTAGAAAACAGCGATCTCACAAATGTTATAGCTGTAAATGAATGTGAAGCAACAGGGATATGTGCAGGATATCACCTTTCTACGGGCAACATTGGAGTACTCTATATGCAAAACGATGGTTTTGGAAAAACCGTTAATCCTCTGACTTCATTATGCGATCCTGAAGTTTATAATATCCCAGTATTATTGATGATCGGTTGGAGAGGAGAACCTGGTAAAAAAGATGCGCCTCAGCATAAGAAGATGGGAGAGATTCTTCTTCCCTTACTCGACTTGCTTGAGATCCCTTACAAGATAATCCCTGATGATATAAGTAAAACAGATGATATTCTTAAAAAAGCAAAGAAATATATGCAGAATAATAATAAACCTTATGCCATAATTATAAGAAAGGGTATATTTGAAAAATCGAGCTCAGAAATAAATAGTGATAGTAAAAAGATGGGAAGAGAAGAGGCTTTGAGGGAAATTATGGAACATCTTGATGGCGATGAAATAATTGTTTCAACTACCGGGAAACTATCGAGAGAACTTTACGAATATAGGGTAGAAGAAAATGATGGTTTTGAGCGAGATTTCTATAATATAGGAGCCATGGGATGTGCCCAATCTATTGCTCTGGGAATCGCTTTGCAAAAAAAGGAAAAAGAAGTTTTTGTTTTCGATGGTGATGGATCTGTTCTGATGCAGATGGGAGGACTTGCCACTATCGGTCAGTCCTCACCAAAAAATTTTAACCATATCATTTTTGATAACAGGGCATATGACTCAACAGGTGGACAGCCAACAAGCTCTAATACTGTGGACTTCAAAAAAGTAGCATTAGCATGTAATTATAACTATGGAAAAATCGCGAAGAATGAAGAAGAATTGGAAAAAAACTTACAAGATTCTAAAAATATAGATGGGCCAGGTTTATTGGTGGTAGAGGTCAAAAAAGGAGCTAGAGATGATCTTGGACGACCAGAAAAAGATCCAGTCGAATATAAAATTGATTTCATGAACTCATTAGGAGATTAAAAATGAGAGCAGTAATTCTTGGTGCGGGGATGGGAACACGTCTTAGGCCCATGACGAAGGATTTACCTAAGGCATTTATTCCAATCGATGATGAACCCATCATATATCGTTCTTTAAGGAATCTAAAAAGTGCAGGTATCTCTGATGTGGTAATAGTTGTAGGTTTTATGGAATCCTATTTCAAGAAAAATCTTGGATATGACTACAATGGTATAAATATAAAATATGTTTCAAATGAAGAATATGAAACTACAGGAAGTATGTATTCTCTGTCTCAAACGGAAAATATCATGGATGAAGACATTTTACTTCTTGAATCGGACTTGCTATACGAAAAAAGAGCGCTTACAGACTTGATTGACTATCCTTATCCAAATGTTATTTTAACTTCTTCAATCAGAGGATCTGGTGACGAAGTTTTTATCCACACGGATGATGAAGGCCATCTTACAAATCTAGGAAAAGATATCGATAAACAGGATGCATGCTGTGAATTAGTAGGGATTAGTAAACTTTCGCTATCATTTCTTGAGGAACTATATAAAAAGGCGAAGAAAGATTATCATAAAGGGGAGAGGAACTATCATTATGAAGAAGTAATATATAAATTATCTAAAGATCGACCAGTAAAATGCTTTTTTATGAAAAATTTGATATGGACGGAAATTGATACATACGAAGATTTAGAAACAGCAAGAGAAGATATCTATCCAAAAATCAAAACTAAGGAGGAATAAAACATGGTTGAAAGAAAAATATTGTTAAATCCGGGTCCAGCTACGACAACAGAATCGGTTAAAAAAGCACAGATTGTCCCAGACATATGTCCTAGGGAAGAAGAATTCGGAGATGTAATGCAGGGAATAAGAGAAGATTTGGTTGAAATAGCAGGAGGAGATGAAAACCATACTTCTATCCTATTCGCGGGTTCTGGAACTGCAGTTATGGATTCTGTGATCAATTCCGTCGTTCCGGAGGGAAATAAAATTTTGATAATCAATAACGGTGCATATGGAGAAAGAATGGTTAAGATCGCTCGAAGATATGATATTGGTTTTGAAGAATTGAAATTTGAATGGGGATCTAAAATAGAATTAAATAAAGTAGAATCCATCTTGGACCAGAATGATGACATCGCTTGTGTCTCAGTAGTTCATCATGAAACCACGACGGGAATCCTAAATCCTATTGAAGAGATTGGAGAGATCACTAAAGAATGTGGTTGTACTTTTATTGTTGATACTATTTCTAGTTTTGCTGGGATACCCTTTTCCATAAAAGATTGCAATATCGATTTTATGATGTCTACCTCTAATAAATGTATTCAAGGGATGGCGGGAGTAGCTTTCGTGATTTGCAAAAAAGAGGAGTTGGAAAAGATAAAAAATTATCCTAAACGATCTTTTTATCTTGATCTCTATTCTCAATATGATCACTTAGAAGAAAAAAAACAGATGAGGTTTACAGTTCCTGTACAGGTGATGTATGCTCTTAGACAGGCTATTGATGAATTTTTTGAAGAGGGAGCTAGGAATAGATATTCGAGGTATAAAAAAAATTATGAAGTGCTTATTGAAGGATTGAAGGAAAGAGGATTTGAACTTTTTTTGGATGATGATGTTGAAGAATCTCATATTTTGACTACGGTTGTTGAGCCTAGTCATCCAAATTTTGATTTTGAAGAACTCCATGACAGACTGTATGAAAGAGGCTTTACAATTTATCCTGGAAAAGTTAAAGACGGAAAAACTTTTAGAATCGCTGTTATGGGATCTATAGACCATAATGACATAAAGAACTTTTTAAAAGCGATGGATGAAGTACTAAATGAAATGGAAATAAATCTTAAATGAAATGGTGAACTTACATGGAAAAAGACAATGTAATCTTCATAACTATGGATGCCGTAAGACCGGACAGATTAAGTTGCTATGGTTACGATGAAATAGAGACTAAAGGAATAGATGAGATAGTTGAGGAAGGTGTGCTTTTTAAGAACTGCATTGCACCCTCTTGTTTGACCCCGGTGAGTCATGCTTCCATTTTATCGGGAAAAAATCCAGACAAAACTAAGGTCAGAAATCCATTCGACACAGTAAAAACTACACTGCTATCGGAAATTCTAAAGGAAGAGGGCTACGATACAGCGGCTTTCGTTGGTATAGACCTTATCGACTCTAAACATCGATTTGATAAGGGTTTTGACCATTTTGATGAACCTTCCGAGGAGGATAGTTTTCATCAAATGTCATTTAAAGGGAAAGATAAAAAATTACAGGCGACCTTAGGAAGTTGGTGGGTTGACAGGATGTTTGATTGGCTTGAGGACCACCATGAAGAGTCGTTTTTCATCTGGGGACATTATTTTCACGTTCACTTCCTTGCCGAAAAAGAATTATTATTTTCAGGAGAGCTCGATAAAGATGAGCACTACAAATATGCATATTATGATGCCAAGATAAAATACATGGATGAGAAATTATTTCAGCCGTTGGTTAAGTTATTAAAAGATTTAGAGATATGGGAAGATACGACTATAGTAGTCACAAGTGATCACGGTGAAACTCTTGGAACAGATGATCCAACTTGGAAAACCTACTTTTTTGATTATCCCCAGCACAAAACGATGTATGATGATGATCTAAAGATACCTCTTATCATAAAAAATAAGAGCTTAGATACTCAAAAGATCGATCATACTGTCAGAGCGATAGATATGGTTCCTACTCTCCTAGATTTATTAGGTATTCCCTCTTCGGAGGATTTTGACGGCATTAGCCTGCTTCCTTTGATGGAGGGCAAGGAATTACCTGAATTAACAGCTTATGCAGAAGAGTTATTTGAAAATAGGGGGCCAGGTTCGTTACAGGCTGTAAGAACACCTCATTACAAACTAATCCGAAATCTCACTGAAGAGCAAGAAGAATTTTACGATCTCAAGAAAGATCCTGACGAGGAGAAAAACATCATAGATACTACTGGTTCTTCTTT
Source organism: Thermoplasmata archaeon (assembly GCA_046538435.1). Lineage (GTDB taxonomy): Archaea > Thermoplasmatota > Thermoplasmata > Halarchaeoplasmatales > Halarchaeoplasmataceae > CAYSTL01. The sequence continues at coordinate 7,207 of JBKHIX010000087.1, forward strand.
AGAAGAGATAATAAGTGAATTCAGAGAAATATTAGAGGAAATTTATAAAACTTACGAAGTGAAAAAAGGTAAAAAGAATAGAACTGAAAAAGAGAAAAAAAGCATAAAAAAAGCTATAGACGAGATAAAGTCTTAAATGATTGTCTATGCCTTCTATGGTGGGTCATAATAGGACGTTATACTGCGATCTTGTATCTCCTCGGCGAATTCACAAAGGAAGACTGGAACTACATCATGGAGACGATACATCTTGAGGAACTAAATTCCTCCGACTCACAGATTAGTGAATCTTTTCGTTTAAAGGATCAATACCCTCCCACTCACAAATTAGTGAATTTGTTCGTCCCAATGAAATGTGGCGGTATATCAAAGACGAACTGACCGGCAACGACTCCGACGAGGACCGCTAGGTCCTCATCCATCCACCACAGCTGATAATTATCATCTCCGGTTGATCTCGCACCCGTCCACATCTCTTCTTTCCATTCTTCCGTCCACCACAGCTCATATATCATCCGCAGTTGATATCCCTTATTCCATTATCAACTACAGTTGGCGTGGAACTAGTCCCACTTCATCCTCAGGCAAAGCCTTGCGGATGACAGTTCATATATCAACCGCGGTTGACATCCACCATATATCATAAT
>JBKHIX010000196.1:0-2520 GCA_046538435.1 Thermoplasmata archaeon
TTCAAGAAGAAAGAGTAATGGAAATAATCTGAAAAATATTTTTTTTACTCTTTTTTCTGTCTTATGATATATGTCACAACGATGATACTGATGATCAGTATAGCTATCGGAACAGCGTAAAGCCAGATATTAACATCCGTGAAAGTGATGATATCACCATTGTGTAGCGTGAGGTAGATATCACCACCACGGGATAAGGTTGGAGATGATATGCTGCTGTCACCGATGTCGATCTTCTTATTTTCTTCACCGTCTTCAGTGTAGGAATAAAACGTGTGTCCTGAAGTGAAATACTGGGTGTTCTTATTGTATAATATTGCTGACACAATCTTCGAAATTCAATTTTTAAAATTGATTCACCTATTGGTTATCCTCATTCAATTTACATACTTTAGGGCAATCGTTCTTAATTTAGATTTATATTTTATATTATTTTTAAAACATTAATAGTAAAAAGAAAAGATATATATAGCTATACCGCATATAAAATAATAATTAAGCGGAGAGAAATAGTCAACTAATAAAAATTAGAATCTGAAGATATCATGAGGGTGAAATATGGACTATAGCACCTTACCATACTCTATTTCTCTCACAAGAATACCATCTGTGGAGCTGAACTACCTGTTTACAGATGGTATTAATATAAGGTGAATATAATATGAAAAAAGAAAAAATAAAAAAAGCGTTTTTGATAGTGATAGTCTTTATGTTGGTGATTTCAGTCTTTGCTGGTGCTTTGAATAATGTTTCAGCTCAGGGCGATGGTTTCGATGACGCGGAGGAGATCGACGTTCCTGGAGAGTGGTCAGGTGAGCTGAATTCTACGAACGAACAGGATTTCTATAAATTTGAAGTAGAGGCGAGCCAGATCATCGGGATCGAGTTCAGTTCGGAGGCCGGTAACGATGTCCAGCTGACATTGTACAATGCTGATCGTGAAGAAGAGTTCTCTTTGCAATCTTCAGAGGGTTCGCCAGATAGCGATGATCTTTCGCTGAGGAACGAGACCCCGACGGATTTTTGGTTCATAGGAATCGAAGGGGTCACTGCCGGCGGCTGGGAAGGTAACTACTCCTTCAATGTTACAATTGATTCGCAGGACGATGCAGGCAGCGGTGTAGATGTCAGCGGTTCGTGGGACGACGCCTACGAGATAGTAGAAGGAGAACACGTAGGGCAGATAAGGGATCTAGACGATAAAGATATGTATAAGATGGAGGTCGAACCCAGCCAGATAATAGAGCTCGAATTTATTTCGGAGGCCGGTAACGATGTCCAGCTGACATTGTACAATGCTGATCGTGAAGAAGAGTTCTCTTTGCAATCTTCAGAGGGTTCGCCAGATAGCGATAGTCTTTCGCTGAGGAACGAGACCCCGACGGATTTTTGGTTCATAGAAATCGAGGGGGCCACTGCCGGCGGATGGGACGGTGAGTATACATTCAATATTATGATAGATTCGCAGGACGACGCTGGTACCGGTGGAGATGTATCAGGTACTTTTGATGAAGCCCTTGAAGTCGAGAAAGGAGAATACAAAGGTCAGATAAAGGACCTAGACGAGGAAGACATGTACAAAGTGTGGCTCGAACCCGATTCTGTGATAGAGATCGAATTTATCTCGGAATCTACTGATGGGCAGGGGTTGGCCCTGTTGGATCATGAGCGCAATCCTGTATTTGATCTGCAATCTTCTGACGGCTCAATGGAGGAGGACAGCCATACTTTGGATAGCGATGTCGATGCAGACTTCTGGTTCATCGGAGTTGGAGGAAACGATGGTCATTACACCTTCAACGTAAATTTAGATATGCCGGAACCCGAATTCGAGTTCTCCAACTTGAGAGCTGATCCCGAGGAAGTTTATGTGGACCAAGATGTGGAACTGAAGCTCGACGTGAGTAACGTTGGAACAGGACCGGGTGACTACTCAGTTGAATTTTACGTGGATGATGAATCAGTTGGTGAAGACACGGTAGAAGATGTTGAAATAGATGAAACTAAAACTGCAACGGTGATATACACCCCTGATGCCACTGGAAACTACAATGCAGAAGCTGAAGGTTTGACTGCGGAGTTCACTGTGGAAGAGGTAGAAACGGTTGAAGGCACAATTATCGTCGATGGAGACGGTGAGGTAATACTAGAATCTTATAATGAAGAATCAGGAGTTTGGGAAGAACACCCCGATTCTCCGGTAGAAGACCAACTTACAGACCAGACATCTGCTGGCACTCAGGTTAGACTCACAGCGGACCCGGACGTAGGTTATGAATTCGATGAATGGACAGGAGATGCAGCCGGTACATCTGATGAGATAACGATTACAATGGACGAGGATAAGACGATAACAGCCAATTTCGAAGAAGAAACAACTAATGATGGAGATTATCCTGATTTCATCCAAGAGTATATAGAAAAGGGTATGTGGTGTTTTGCCCTTCTGATCATAATCCCAATTTTGATAATAATAGTGATAATAGTGGTTTTAGTGAAGTTATTGAAGGGCGGAGATAG
>JBKHIX010000088.1:0-7848 GCA_046538435.1 Thermoplasmata archaeon
ATACTGTATTCAACACAGCCATCAATAGTTTAGACACATCGAAGGGGGCGGATGCAAAAATCATCATCAAATATATTGTTGAAATCATAATGATAAAAGCTGATAATAATCTCTTATCTCTGACAGAAAAATACAAAATGAAAGGAAATAGGATCAGATAATAATCCCAATGTACTTTAATGTACAATCCGAAGAACACACACATAAAAGATGCTAAAACTATCAATGGTGGCCAGTTTCTTTTATACGCAATATAGAAGATCAACAATTCCAACAGACCGATGAACAATAATATCGGGATCCTGGGGGGATAATCCGAGCCAGGGAAAAAAACGTGCCACCAGCGCCCCCAGAAAGAAAGTGGTCCCATCACCATAGCACCAGTGGTCCCCGAATACTGACTCAAAAACCAAACGCTTTTAGGCCCCCACATTAAATAAAATAACAAAAAGAGAGCTCCACTTATACTAACTGCTGTGATCACATGAACAAATCTCTTTTTTAGCGAATATTCTTTTCTAAGCAGATACAGTGGAAACATGAGACCACCCCATATCTTAACCGGGAGCGACAGACCTGTAAATAAAGACGATATCTTATCTCTCTTTTTGATCAGATAAAGCAGAGGGATTAGTATAGTAAAAGCCACGATAGCTTCGTCCTGATGGGTATTAGAGATCGTCACAGGATTAACCATGAACAACAAAGACATGAGAAATGCTTTGGATTGGCTGTATTTTCTGAAGCCATAAAATATCAACAGTGCATCGAAGAGCACAAATAGTGAAAAGTAAAGCGAAAATGAAAGATAGACCCCACCGTATTCAGGTGCTGCTGCCAGTAAAGTGGGAGGTATGAAATAGAAGTGTATCAAAGGAGGTGGACCAGTCCTAACTTCCTCGTATATATTTTTACCCCCCAGCAGTACGGATGTACGTCTGTGAAATACTGAGATGTCGTTCTTTTCAAGTGTATAGTAATAACTTAAAGTCCCATTTTCTTTGAAAGTTTTTTCTGCAGCCCATGATCTGACACTCCCATTCTGATAGACATTCTTCAGTCTAATTAATCCTTTTTCTCCATCCAATGTATAGTGTACATTTATCCTTCCTATGTGATTTGGAGAGGTGTAGTTATCGGCGGTCCAATTAAATTCTAAAGTTGTATCTTTTTCGACATCTATTACAAATCTTTCACCAGTAGATTCGTTCAAAAAGAGCGGTTTAGTAGTCACATCATAATCTTCATTTGTATGATCCCAGGGCGCAGCTTCTTCCGGATAATATGAATAATGATCTTTCCTCTGTCCATAGGATTGTGAAACAGCTGTAGGGATGTAAAGCACTAACCATATCAAGACGATAAATAAGGCCACTTTTAAAGCTCTATACTCCTCTAGAGCATCGAAAAAACTTCGTGATGTATTCCTGACTCTTTCTATTAAATCCTTCATCCCGACTTACCTCGTTCACATTTTTACCTATATGACTGGTTTAACCCATCAAAAATAAATGATATAAAATTACTCATGATTAAATACCTCTCCTTCAATTAGGTCGTTAATCATGGAAGAAAAGAACAAAAACAGAATAAAAACTTTCCTAAAAATAATAGTAAGTATATCCTTGATTTCATACGTTATTTATTCTGCAGGCCCCTATAAGATCTGGGCTGAAATAAAAAACACTAATTTGTTTTACTTTTTTATCGTAATATTATTAACTATAATCAAAGTAGGTGTTAGTGCCAAAAAGTGGCAGATACTGCTGAAAGCAAAAGGTGAGGTCAAAGACTTTCTTCACGTCTGGAAGATATACTATGTCGGCACATTTTTCAATTTATTTTTACCCACTAATGTCGGTGGTGACATAGTGAAAGCGCATAAGATGTCTAAAGTATCCAATAAATCTATCGAAGCCTATTCTTCAGTATTCATGGAACGATTTCTAGGAGTGATTGCAATTTTTGGTCTAGCTATCGTTGCTTCGACCATGTATTTCAGTGAACTCCCGATGGATATAATTTTGATTATCTACGTAGTTTTTCTCCCACTGATAATCCTTTCCATCATTATGATCTGGAAGGAAAGTGTGGTAAATAGGTTCAAAAGTTTGATCAACAGGATGTTCAAAAATTTCAATCCGTTCTCTATAAGGGAAAAGATGATTAAACTTTACAGTTCGATAAACCTCTACACAAAGAAGAAAAAAACTCTTGGATACACGCTGCTTATCTCCTTCCTATTCCACACGATGCTGATATTGACTAATTACATCTTGGCTCTTTCAATCGGTATCGATGTTTCACTACATTATTTCTTCATATTTATACCGATAACTGCCATACTATTATTCCTACCTATCTCGATCCGTGGTTTTGGAGTAAGAGAAGTTTTGTATGCTTATTTTTTCACCCAAGTAGGTGTGACAACGGCACAGGCTGTTTCGCTTTCATTTTTAGTACAATTATTGGGAATAATCAGTTCACTGATAGGTGGATTTGTTTACCTCTTCTCACAAACGAGGAAAATATAATACTCACAGTGTTTCCATCTTGAACCATGGTACTTCATTTAGAGCTGGATGTTTCTGTAAATAAGAATGACCATAGAATCCATTCTCACCTAAATACTCTCCATGATCTGCACTCACTATAACCTCTCCCGATAGTTCATCAGATAATTTCGCTAAAGACTTTAGAACAGCTCTAAGATTCGCTTTATACGCTTCTACTAACCCATCATGACCCACTTTCCGTAGAGTTTCATCCATCGGATTGATAGGCGGTAGATTGAACGTTCTCAGCAGTTTTCTAGTTAGGTTACCACCAAAGACTCTTCTCATCCTGGACCCAAAAAAGTTCCTCAAAGATCGCTTGATATTGTCGTGTGATGATGGGTCCTTGTTTTTAGGATTGAAAGGGTTGTCTAAAGTAAGATATGGAAAGTGGGGCTGCATGTAATGGGCGATTACCCTTTTCTTCGGATACTTTATTTTAGTTTCTATAATAGCCTGATTTACTTCATCTGGATACACGGTCCCTTTTTCATCATCCCACCTCGTATTCCATACATCGATTACTTTATAGAAATGATCAGATGCCTTAAAACCATTTACTTCAGAGAAAGAATTCACGTGAGGTGTTGTAGACACGTAGACCACATCATCATACCTATCAGTAAAAACAGCTTTACACCACTCAGATGTTGCCACTCCTTTGATGCAATCTGCAGGCGATTCTGACTTCTTAAGTTCACCTGACAAAAATTCAGGATATAACTCTTTAAAATAATCATATCTACATGCATCCAATATCAACAGATAGTCCCAATCACCTTCATTTATCCGTTTTTTCTGATCTAGCATCTTACTCACTTCTCTATAACGAACCAGGGAACTTCTACCAGTTTTTCTTGAGCTTCAAAATCATGACCAAATCTTCCTTTTTCACCTAACAATTCACCGTGATCAGCTGTGATAACTATCCTTCCAGAAAGTTCAGGGAGCAGAGTCTTTAAAGAATCTAGAACTATCCTCAAATTATCACGGTATGCCTTCTTTACGCCATCACCACCCACCTTCCTTAACGCATCATCCATGGGACTTAAAGGTGGTAACCTCAGCAAACGCATTAATTTAACAGCTACTTCATCCCCTATGACTTTTCTAGCTGTAGCAACCATTTTATTCCTCAATTTCCTCCAAAAAGAAGTCCTTGATTCAGGTTCTCTCTTTTTCTTTGTTTCAGGAGGGTCTAATGATAAATATGGGGTATGGGGCTGCATGTAATGAATTATAAATTTTTTATCTGGATTCTCACCGATATACTTCCTAGATTTTTCCGTCACATCTTCGGGCTTTACAGTACCATATTCTTCATCCCACTCAGTATCCCAGAGATCGTATACCTTTCCAAAGTGTTCCCATCCTTTGAATCCTTCTACAGGAGTCCTTGAATTCACTCTAGGATGAGAAGATACGTGATGAAGATCCTCATACATGTCCTCAAATATATTGATGTACCAAATGGAAGTTGGAGCGATGTCTTCTTTTACTCTTTCGAATGCAGGGGACTTTACCTTATAGAGGTCACCATCAAAATCACAATTCTCTTTAAAATAATCAAACCTACATGCGTCCAATACGATAAGGTAGTCCCAATCCAATCGTTTTACCAGTTGTTTCTGATCTTTTGTACTCACCATAAAGAAGACACCTTTTAAAGATCTTAAATTATATCATTCAAAGCCATGTGTTTCCTCAACTACATATGGTTTTCGGTCCTCGTAATAAACTTTTGACAGCATCTCTGCCAAGATACCGAACATGAATATCAAGAACCCAAACAATACCAAGGCTACAGCCAATAGAAGTTGAGCTAAATGAGGGAGTATAGATTCTCCAAAAGCATATTTCATTATAACTCTATACAATCCTATAAGGAACCCAAAGAACATGAAGAGTGAACCTAAACCTCCTAAAAAATGAAGAGGTCTGACTGAAAACTGATTCCAGAAGTAACTGAAAAGTAGATCAAAAAATCCTTTGAACAATCTGTTGACACCATATTTAGTATCTCCAAATTTCCTTTCTCTATGATTTACGACTATTTCAGTTATTTTGTAACCATTTTTATGGAGTTTAGCGGGTATATATCTGTGACCTTCTCCATACAGATTGATAGAATTTATAGCTTCCTTTCGGTATGCTTTTAATGTACATCCAAAATCATGTATATCTGGTCCTGTCTTCATCGATAGATGGGTCTGAACCCAGCTGGCGAACCTTTTACCAATGGGATCTTTACGATTTTTTCTCCAACCAGATACACAGTCATAACCCTCTCTCAATTTATCGATCAATTTGGGTATATCATTTGGATCATTCTGAAGGTCTGCATCTAAAGAAACTATAATATCTCCATCAGCATGATCAAAAGCGGCAGATAAAGCTGCGCTTTGTCCAAAATTCTTTCTAAATTTGAGAACCCTAACATGGTCATCTTTCTCGCTTAATTCTTTCAATATATTATAACTAGAATCAGTTGAACCATCATCTACAAAGATCACTTCCCAATCCTCATAATTACTTTCCATCACCTCATGTATCTCTTTATGAAGCTTAGGAATGTTTTTTTCTTCGTTGTAAACTGGTAAAACAACTGATACTTCCATACTACTCTCCTTTCTTTTCTCTCTGTCTTTGGATCTCTAATTCATCTGCTTCTCTAAGAGAGTCAAAGGTCCCTATATCAAATCTTTTTCCGTCGAATTTGTAACCATAAAATTCGTTACCATCTTTTCTCATCATCTCTATCGAATCGGTTAACCAAATCTCATCATTCTTACCAGGTTCTGTTTTATTTATGTAATCGAACACTTTTGAATTGACGATCATCAGCCCCGCAATATTTAACCAATGGTCGTTGACTTTGTAAGGTTGCGCCTCCTCTAAGGAGGGTTTCTCGGTCATCCCGTGGATTTCACTGTTGTCATCTATATCGACTACACCAAACCTCGTGGGATCATCTACAGGATGTAAGACCAATGTTCCTCCTCCATCTTTCTTTCGATGAAAACTTACGATTTCCTTCATGGTTTCATAAGGTGTGAAGTAATTATCTCCATACATAATCACAAAATCTTCATCCTCTCCGATAAAATCTTCACCTAAAGAAACAGCATGGGCTGTTCCTTTTGGTTCTTCCTGTAATCTATAATAAATCTTTAATCCCAGTCTTTCTCCTGAGCCTAGATAATCTATGAGAGCATGCTTTTTTCTTCCCACTATTAATAACACATCTTCTATCCCTCCGGCTTTAAGTACCTTCAAAACATGTTCTATAGCTGGGTTCTTTCCTACCCTTATTATCTCTTTTGGGATCGCGTTGGTTATAGGTTTGAGCCTTGTTCCTTTTCCTGCTGCCAGAACTATAGCTTTTTTAACCATGATATTCACCTTACAATTATACAACTGGTTCTACACTTAATTTATTGTATTTATATTTGAGCATATCTTCTAATTTCTAGACTCTTATCGTGACATTATATAATTGATACTGATCTCCGATATATCCTCAGCATAAGATCCTGTTCTATAAACGCTTTCAAGGATATACGATAGTGGAGTGACATTCTTCTTCTTTTCCTGTTTGACCTCGCTCATCAATCTATGATTCATCCCTTCCAATTTTTCTCCCAAGTCTATAGCCTTATTAGCTCCATCAAGATCTTCTTTAAAAAAGGCTTCAGTAGATCTCTCCAGCATCTCCAAGGCAAGGTCACTTTCATCTTTGATATTTTCTTTAGTTCCGTCATCAACTTCATTTTCCATACTGACAGTGTTCTCAGCAATCCTTACTGCGTGATCTCCAATCCTCTCCATCGCTCTAGATACCAACATATAGCTCAAGCTTCTTTCTCTAGATATCTCTAAACTTTCAATCAATCTTGGATTTGAAAGCAGCATATTGTAATGCTTAGTTATCATCCAATATAATCTATCCACATCTGTATCTCTTTCTATGATATCTTTTGCTAGTTCCATATCATCATCATAGAATGCCTCGACAGCTTCCTGGTGCATCTTTTTGACGATCAAATACATCCTTCGAAGCCCTTTTCTCTGAGAAAACTCTGAAGGGTCGATAAGGTCTTTTAAAATAATCCTACCTTCAGACTCTTCTATGACTTCCGGTCCAATGACCATCCTTGTAAATTTCATTATGGCTCTTCTCAGTTCTGGTTTAATACTTCCTTTTGCTGTCAGTTGAATCTTAGAATAACCAGCCATATACGTTCCTATCAAGCTTCTTATCAACGAATCAGGTTCATTATCAGTTATATCTAATTCTTTGATATTGGCTTTCTTCTCATATTCTCTTTCCGGACTTACAACTATAGAGCCATCTTCTTGAGGGGCTAAAATCAGTGAATCACCTGCATCTATCTCCTTTTCAACTACCCAAGATTTGGGTAATGAAACTATATATGTAGAACCCCCAGTGATTTGTACCTTTCTAGTTTCAGGCATATTTTAAACTAGTATGTACAACTATTTAGATTTTACCCGCTTTATTTAGATTCTAATATTGAGTCGATACTGTCGGCTACATTTTCAGCATGATCAGCTATCGAATCCATCCTATCTACTACTTTCAAGAGGTGTACAGCTGTAAGTGGTCTCTCGTCATAATTGAATAGTTTTTTGGATATCTGTTTCTCCACTTTATCAGCCTCATATTCCTTATGGCTTATTTTTTGCTGTAGATCTCTTGCCTCTTGTTTTGTTTTTTTACTGAAGGAGGATTCTAACAAATCTGAAAAGGTGTCCATCATTTTTTCGAACAGTTCAACTGACTCGAAAACTTTTGATGAAAATACCTTAAAATCATCACATACTAAATCTGGAACATCTTCTTTTCTCATGGGAAGAAGAACCCCTACATCTTCAGCGTGATCCAAAATAGAATCTGATTCTCTCAACAAGCTCAGAAAATCATCTCTTCTAATAGGCATAAAGATAAAACTTGGTAAATTCACCCTGATTTCTATCTTGATCTTATCAGCTTTATGTTCTAATTTTGATACCTTTTTGAAACGTTCTTCTGCCTCTTCAAACTCACCTTCTGTGTATAGATGTACACCCTCTTTCAGTTCTGCTATTGCTTCCTTTATTATCTTAGAGTGCTTACTCAATCCATCAAAGGGCGATTCAAACAACGTGTCTTCTAAACTCGATCTCCTAAATTTTGCTCCCATATGTTTACCACCAATCTTATTTCATTTTAATTTTATGCAAATTGAATCATTCCCAAATATAAAATTATCGAAGTAATTGCTGCGATCGG
>JBKHIX010000197.1:0-2513 GCA_046538435.1 Thermoplasmata archaeon
TTCAAACATTCTGAAGCTAGAGAGATTTTCAAAGATATAGATGGAGGAGAGATGGATAGAGGTCAACAGTTTCAGTTTGGTATGAATATAACTCATCTGGAGAAATGTATAGAAGATAAAAAAACGGAAGCAGGAGTCGGTGAATATTTACTTGTAGATATCTTTGCGAACATGGAAAGACGTATAAAAAAGGGAGAATTTGATGATGCTGTTGCTAGAGGGTATCGTTGCCTTGAGATGCTGGGGCAATATTTGTTATGGGAAGAGTACGGAATCCATCATGCTGATGTAAAAATCGATACTAACATATTTGACGATGATCAGGTCAAGATGTTGAGAAGTTGGAGGGGAGACAAAGATACACTTTCAGTCGGATTGAGAAGAGTCTGGAGAATTTTAGGAATGTTAGATGAAGGACTTTCTGAAGATTCTATAGAGGAAAAAGGGTTCGAAGGTATTTTGACCGCCAGGAACAAATCTATATTGGCTCATGGGTCTGACCCGGTTTCAGAAGATACTAGTTTGAAATTTCGGGATCAACTCAAAAAAGAATTAGAAGATAATATAGATGATTTTGAGAGAAAGTTGGAAAACGGAAGGCACATGAGAGTAGGTGAGATGTGAGATGAAAAAAGAGCTTGAATATGCCCACCTAAGAATAAAAACAGATAGAAAAGTTGAAGAGAATGGTGAGAAATTAAGAGGGTTTTTTGCCAATAAATTCGATGAAGATTCGATTGTGCATCATCATACGGATGGAAATAAATTAGTTTATTCTTATCCTAAGGTTCAGTATTCGATCGTTGAGGGTGAACCTATCGTAACCGGACTGCAGGAAGGTAAAGAAGCAGTCGTTAAGATGCTTGATTGCTGTGATGAACTCAAATTAGGTGGTAACGAATATAAAATTGAAAATTGGTCCTTGGATGTAGGATCTTCTCAATTTGGTCTAACGAGAGAACAGCATTATTATTCGTTCGTAACGCCATGGCTGGCTTTAAATTCTGAAAACTATGAGAAATACAAAAAGATGGATGATTGGGAGGATCGTAAAAAACTTTTGAACAGCATACTGACCGGAAATATACTTTCTGCTGCTCAAGGTTTTAATATCGTAGTAGAAAATGAGATATATGTTCACACCCACTTGTATCAAGATTTTGTCGAATTCAAAGGAATGAAATTCAAAGGATTTACTGGTAAATTTAAAGCTAACTTTGAATTGCCTGAATTGATAGGCTTAGGCAAGGGTGTATCAAGAGGTTTTGGTAAAATCATAAAAAGAAAGAAAGGTAAGAATTGATATATTTTGTCAAGTTAGTTATACTTCTGTTTCCTTCTATATGATTTAGGTGTTCATTTGATAGAACACAAATTAAGAAATTTAGTGGTATCCGGTTACGGTAGTAAAGTTGGTAAAAAAGGTAAGTTGATCTATGTAGAAACTGAAGAGAATAAATTGAAAATCAGCCCAAAAGAGTTGGAACAGCTAATCTTGTTTGATGAGGGCAAAATTACATGTGGAGCAATCCGGTACTTGTACAGAGAGGATGTTGATGTGGTATTTGTTGATGAGAAGCATAATCAATTTTTAAGGATAGTTGATGGAGAAGAGAACCCATTGTCAGATCTATGGATAGAACAAATGGAACTTGGTAGGAAAGAAAAACTGAGATTGATTTCGGAGATATTGAGAGCTAGTTTTTACAATAAATCACGTTTATTGTCTCAATTTGGTTTGGAAGTTGGAGATTTGAAAGAAAGGATATTAAAATTGGATGAGAGTGAATCTAGTGATATTTTAAGGGGTAAAGAGGGTGAGTTCAGTAAAAGATATTTTTCTAAAATTAAAAAATTGATTGGATCTGAATTTGAATTTGAAAAGAGAGAAAAGAATCCCCCTCCTGATCCCATCAATTCTATGCTATCTTATGGCTATACTGTTTTAAAATCGAGGATACAGTATTCTCTTTTGAGAGCAGGGTTGAATCCTTATATCGGTATTCTTCATGAATCTTACCGGGATAGACCCGCTTTATCTTTTGATATGATGGAGATATTTAGGAGTGTAATAGTTGATAGGACTGTTTTGACGATGTTAAACAAGGGTATGATAGATTTAGATGATTTTGAATATCCTGAAGAAGGGATATGCTATATCACTGGTGATGGCAAGCAATCTTATTTGAATGAACTTTTTAAAAGGATGGAATCAAAGCATGAATATGATGAAGATAGATTAGAGTTTTTAGATATAATGTTCCTGCAGGCTGAAGAATTGGCTGATCATGTAAAAGGAAAAGATGAGTTCAAAGGATTCAGGTGGAGATGATGGGATACAGGACGAAATACATCATAGTTGCTTATGATATCAAAAAAGACTATATTCGTAATGATATATCGGATCTTTTAAAATATCATGGTTTGAAAAGATTTCAGTACAGTGTATTTGTGGGTAATATCAATGAAAAGTATATTTCTGAGTTGAAAAATGAATTAGAGGATTACGATTT
>JBKHIX010000198.1:0-2510 GCA_046538435.1 Thermoplasmata archaeon
AGCACACCCGAAGGACAAACTTCTTCAGATGCCTCTTTATGGTGCAAGAATAATGGAACACTAAGTGGTGATTTTCAGGCTAGACTGGAATCAGAACAATCAGAAGATTGGAATATGTCTATAGCTAACGCTTCTAAAACTGAGCTAGACCTAAACACAACATGGAAAACTTTTTATTCAAACGTCAGTTCAGGTACAAATGTAACGAATTGTGCTTGGTTTTACGCAGATTGTGCAGCAGGTACAGATACCCATCCTAGCAGTATAGACCTAAGGGCGGTGAGTAGCTAATGCCATTAGAACCAGGTGTTGCATGGGAAAAGAGCATTGAAGAATCCCTTAGCTTATCCGATGCTATAACTAAAACTATTGAAGAATTATCTGAAGAAAATATAAGTGTTACTGACTCATTAAAAAAAGACATATACAAAGTGGGAGAAGAAAGTTTAATCCTGTTTGATTCTGTGAAAAAAGACGTTAGTATTGCAAGACTAGATTCTATAGTTGTTACGGAAAAATCTAACAATTCTCTGTCAAAAATAAGAGAAGATAGTTTATTTCTGTCAGATATAAATGATAATTTTGTGTCAGTGCTAAAATCTGATACAACTTCCCTATCTGATAGTTCTTTCAGTAAAACTGGCAAACAACTTTCTGATGTGATATCTATGCCTGATACTGTTTTGAAAACAGTTAGTAAGGAAAACGAGGAGACAATATTGCTTCTTGATGGGGATAATCTAAATATCAAGAAAACAATTGAAAATATCGTAGCTTATAGTGATTCGGTTAGTAAATCGATAGATAAGATGTTAACAGATATAATAACATATGAGGATGAATTTAGTTCTGACCTTGGAAATAAAAAAACACTTACAGAAACAATGCTTATTGAGGATGGATTGTCTAGAGATTATACTGGATATAGAACTTTTTTAGATGGGTTGATTGCCGGTAGTTCGTCTTCCTACAGCACAGAGAAACCCCCAGGGGAAACATTGGTTTTATCCGCAGTTAGTTATACTAGCATATCTAAGTTAATATCTAAAGAGATTACTCTAACTGACGATATAGCTAAAGACATATACATGGAAAGAAATGAATACTTAACTCTTGTAGATGGAGACATAAAGGATATATCCACTACCTTAGAAGAAAGTACTTCACTACAAATTAGCCTAAAAAAATATACTAAGAAAGCACTAGACTTTTCCCTTGTTGCTTCTGATACTCTTTATACGCATACTAAAATAGTGAAGGATGAATATTTTACATTGACCCTTGATTCTGTTTTTGATATAAGTAAGGAAATCACAAATATTCTAACTTTAATAGACGGCGATACCAGGCACATAACAAATACCCTAAGTGAAACCATATCCTTTACTTCTTTAGCCCGTAAAAGTATTCAGAAGGAACTACAATCCAGTATTGAGACTACGGATACATTTGGACTAGTTTATGCTGTTTTGAAGGAAGAAACATTAAGTATGTCATTTGAGAGTACTTTAAGCATATCAAAGAGTCTCACTGACAGAATATTACTTGTAGACGGCGATACAAATCTTCTGTCTATTTTATTGGAGGACTCATTTAACCTATCTGCTTCCCAGTATAAGAGCATCAGTAAGATACTTTCGGAGGCATTATCAATAGATTTCACAGAAAGATTAGTCGCTGAGCCTTTTGACCTTAATTTATCATACTCAGCTTTTGGGAGCATACCCCTTACTTATTCGCCTTACGGTACTATAGATTTAATTTATAAATCTAGCGGACAAATTAGTATAGGATATGCTATGTAGGCGATATAACTTTATCATATACTGCTATAGGAACTATAGTTTTAACATATAAAGAAGGTGGTGATTAGATGACAGAAATAGAAAGAGGAACAACATATAGAATTGAAGCGGAGGTTAAGGATGCTAACGATACAATTACCGATCCTGACCAATCGGATGGAGAGTATCAGATAACTATAACTATAGAAGACGCATCTGACGGCGATGTGGAAATAGATGAGGAGACCATGAATAGGAGTTCGGAAGGGAAGTTTTACTACGATTGGGAGACCTCGTCAACAGATGAAACCGGCCAATATTTTGTTATAGTATCTGCAGTTATTTCCGATAAAACTGTCCTCAATAGGGATTACGTTGAACTAGTTGATGTCAAATAAACGGTGGTTATTATGCCTAGACCAAAAGGAAGTAGGGAAATAAGCGTTTCAGACATAGAAAAGATAGTGGAGTTATCCCAAAAAGGTCTAAGCCGACCAGAGATAGCTAAGAGAGTTGGTTTCTCAGAGAACACGGTATGGCGATACCAGAAAGAATACGAGGTTTTGTAAACAACCTCCACCTAAAGGAAGAGGTCTCCTTAAGGTGTTTAGTTGATTTTTCTTAAAATTTATTAACTTTCGAGAGAGGTTGAGAGAGCAATAAGTCCTCTTCCTTCAGGGAGGGGATACATGGACTCTTTCAAGTCTTAAAAAGAAGGAATATAAC
>JBKHIX010000089.1:0-7816 GCA_046538435.1 Thermoplasmata archaeon
GTCGTATATTATTACCTGATGAAGAAGTCGAAGCTAATATCAACAGGATAAATGAAATAGAAAATCTTGGAGGGGATCCTCTAGACATAAGGTCAGTTGCTAAAGAAGTGTCAAAGGATGCTAGGAAGAACAAAATTTGTCCTCATTGTAAGGCTGAACAAAGAAAGATAATGCTCGATAAACCGACTACTTTTAGAGAAGACAATACTAAACTTACACCTAAAGAAGTCAGAGCTAGATTGGAAAGAATTCCAGACAAAGATTTGATCCCATTAGGTATCGATCCTGATGTCACAAGACCTGAATGGATGGTACTATCTACATTGTTAGTCCCACCTGTAACGGTTAGACCGTCTATAACCCTAGAATCTGGAGATAGGTCTGAAGATGATCTCACCCATAAGCTTGTAGATATCCTCAGGATCAATCAAAGGTTAAGAGAGAACAGAGATGTTGGTTCTCCACAATTGATCGTTGAAGATCTTTGGGACTTATTACAGTATCATGTAACAACTTACTTCGATAACCAAACTTCAGGTATTCCTCCCGCAAGACACAGAAGTGGGAGAACCCTTAAAACAATTATACAAAGACTGAAAGGTAAAGAAGGAAGATTCAGACAGAATCTCAGCGGTAAAAGAGTCAATTTCTCATCTAGATCCGTAATATCACCAGATCCATGGCTCTCTATAAATGAAGTCGGTGTTCCAGAGAAGGCAGCTAGAGAGTTAACAGTTCCAGTCAAAGTGACAGAACTTAATCTAGAACAATCAAAAGAGTTAGTCAAACAGGGACCAGAACCAACAAAAAATGGAAAATATATGCCTGGAGCTAATTATCTAATAAGACCTGATGGAAGACGAATAAGAGTAACTGATAGGAACGCAGAGAATGTTGCTGAGAAGATAGAACCAGGTTTCACTATAGAAAGGGGATTAAAAGATGGAGATATCGTACTTTTTAACAGACAGCCTTCACTCCACAGGATGTCTATGATGGCACACGAAGTAAAAATTGTACCTGGTAAAACATTCAGATTGAACTTAGCTGTTTGTCCACCTTACAATGCTGACTTTGACGGAGACGAGATGAACCTCCATGTTTTACAGAGTGAAGAAGCTAGAGCCGAAGCAAAAGTTTTGATGAGGGTACAGGAACACATACTTTCTCCTAGATTTGGTGGTCCGATAATAGGTGCCATCCAGGATCATATAAGTGGTTTATTCTTCTTAACACATAACAATCCTACTTTCACAAGAAAGGAAGTAGTCAGTATATTCTCAAATCTTAAAACCGATAGATTACCTGAACCAGTAGAAAAGGACGGGGAGAAGGTTTGGAAAGGTAAAGATATATTCAGTTATTTCCTACCTGAAAATTTGAATATAGAATTTAGAGCGTCCATCTGTGAGAAATGTGATGTTTGTAAAGAAAAGGATTGTGAACACGATGCTTACGTTTACATAGAAAATGGTGAGTTGATAACCGGAACCATCGATGAAGACGCTGTAAGCGCATTCACAGGAGAAATCGTGGATAAACTAGCGAGAGATTATGGTAATGATAGAGCTCGAGAATTTATAGATAAGGTAACAAAGATCGCGCTCGGAGTTATCACCTTAAGAGGATTTACAACCACCATCGAGGACGAAGACATACCAAAAGAAGCAAGAAAACAGATCGACAAAGTCCTAGAGAAAGCTAAAGATAAAGTCAGTGAATTGATAGAAGCTTACAGATCAGGCGAATTGGAACAATTGCCTGGTAGGGACCTAAAAGAGACTCTTGAAGTTACTGTTATGAATGAACTCGGTAAAGCCAGAGATAATGCAGGTAAAATAGCTAATAAACATCTAGGTCTAGGTAATAACGCGGTAGTTATGGCTAGAACTGGTGCTAGAGCGAGTATGCTTAATTTGACTCAGATGGCAGGTGCTCTTGGACAACAGGCCATCCGTGGTGAAAGACCTAGTAGAGGATACGAAGAAAGAACACTATCCCATTTCCAACGAGGTGAACTCGGAGCAGAGTCGAAAGGTTTTGTCAAATCATCATACAAAGACGGATTGAATCCCGTAGAGTACTTCTTCCACAGTATGGGTGGTAGAGAAGGACTTGTCGATACTGCTGTTCGTACCAGTCGTTCAGGTTACATGCAGAGACGTTTAATAAATGCATTAGAAGATCTCATGGTTTCTGACGACGGTACGGTTAGAAATACTGCAGATACAGTAATCCAGTACGGATATGGTGAAGATGGTATAGATCCTATGAGGAGTAAAGGAGGAAAGGCTGTAGATATGGATGACATCATACGGGAATTTAGAGCACATAAAAAAGGGGGTGATGAATGATGGCAAAAAAAGACACAATCAATGCACTTAAAAGGAGAGGTGTCAAAGAAGAGTTAGCTAATAAGTTAGCGGATGAAGGTTATCTTTTAGGTGACGTAAAACAGGCTACTACAGAAGAGTTAACTGAGATCATGAGTGAAGATGATGCAAAGCAGGTTAAAAAACAGGTGGGTAAGAAACCTAAGAAGAAAAGTAAAAAGAAGAAGAAAAAGGAGAAAAAAGAGCCTGAGCCTGAAGATATCACTATCCCGAAGAAGTTTGAAGAACTCATAGGTATCGCTAAGGAATTAGATGAAATGTGTGAGGAAAAAGGATATGATATACCTAGATCCATAATAGAAGAAGCTGCTGATAAAATAAAAAATGAAGAAATAGATGAATCAGATTACAAAGATATAATTGATATTATTAATAAAAGATATCAGAATAGAAAAGTCGACCCAAAAGAGTCAGTAGGTATCGTTGGAGCACAATCTATAGGTGAACCCGGTACTCAGATGACCATGCGTACGTTCCACCATGCTGGTGTAGCAGAAATGAGTGTTACTCAAGGTCTTCCAAGGATGATAGAGATCGTTGATGCTAGAAAAGTTCCTAGTACACCTGTCATGGAAGTCCATCTTGAGGACGATATTAAAAGCAACAGAGATGAAGCAAAAAAGATTGCATCTAAATTAGAGATAACTAAGTTGATAGATATCGCAGATATTGATATAGACATGGGTGAAACAAGGATAATTATCAGACCAGACGATGATGCAATGGCTGAACAAAACATCGAATTAGACGATATAGTCAGCAAACTAAAAAGTAAAAGAAAAGTAGCCGGAAATATAGAGGTCAAAGACAGAACCATATATATAACGATCGAAGATAGCAAATTTAGTCTTCTTCATGAATCTGTTGAGGAAGCTAAAGATACGAAGATAAAAGGACTAAAAGATGTAACAAGAGCTATCATCCGAAGAATGGATGATGAATTCGTTATATTTACTGAAGGTTCCAATCTTAAAGACTGTTTAAAAATCGATGGTGTAAACGTTGAACATACTTCTACCAACAGCCCTACAGAGATTTATAATGTATTAGGAGTTGAAGCGGCAAGAAATTCCATCATCAAGGAGGCAAAGAAAACCTTAAACGAACAAGGTCTCAAAGTCGATATAAGACACGTAATGCTTGTTGCTGATATGATGACCAACGAAGGAGATATAAAAGCGATCGGTAGACATGGTGTATCTGGAAAGAAGACGAGTGTACTTGCCCGAGCAGCTTTCGAAATTACAAGCACCCATCTCTTAAGAGCAGCAATAGTCGGAGAAATTGACCATCTCGATGGTGTGGCTGAGAACGTTATTGTAGGGCAGCCTATCACACAGGGGACCGGTGCAGTTCAAGTTAAGTACACTAGTACTGGTGCTCCGAAAGATAAAGAAGAGTAAAGAAAAAAAGGATAAATATAAGTAGCAGTTAAGATAAAAAGTCATATCAAAAAATATTATAACCAGAATGGAGGATAAATATATGGATATAAACAGAGAAATTAGAGTCGCTGTAAATACTGGCGAAGTGAATTTTGGAGTTAAGGAAGCTAAAGATAACATTGAAGAAGGTAATGCTAAATTACTGATCGTCGCTAATAACTGCCCTGAAGAGGATTTTATGGGCAACCAATACGAAGATGTACCGATATACCATTTTAATGGTATGAATAAAGACCTAGGATCTGCAGCAGGTAAACCCTTTGCAACCTCAACATTAGTTGTAATAGACTCTGGAGATTCAAATATATTATCACTTAAGGCGGATTGAAAATGTCAGAAGGAATGGAAGATATTACATTTAATGAAAAAACGCTTAGATATATTTCCCTATTCGAGAAGACAACTGGAACAAAGGTCAAGGACTGTATAGATATACCTGAGAAAGTTATTTTTTTGGTAGAGAAAGGTAATATAGAAAAGGCCATAGGGAAAGGCGGAAAGAATGTAACAAAAGTAAGCAATAAAATCGATAGAAACGTACATGTGATTGAATACAGTGATGATCCAAAACAACTTCTTAAAAACATATTTTACAGCTATGGTGTCAAAGATATCACACTTGAAGAGAAGAACGATATAAAACATGGCACTGTAGAAGTTAAACCAGAAAACAAAGCTAGAGCTATCGGTAAAAAAGGAAGAAACCTTTCCATAGCTAGAAAGATAATGATGAGACACTCAGATATATCCAGCGTATCTATTGCTTAGAATTCCTGGGTCGCCTCTGAAGAAAAGGTAATTTCCTATTTCTTTTTCCTTTTCCCATTTAGTTTTACATCCACAATCAGTGGATACCTCATCCAATACAGATTTATCTTGAGTTAGATTGAATTGGTCGATCTTATCAATTATATCATAATCACAATCTCCGCAATTATGAGGGCCCCTATCTGAACCTAAACCTGCTTTTGAAGATACTAACGTCGTGTCTAGACTAGCTTTTTTGATTACTTGTATCAAAGACCACAACCATGGTGGTCGATATACATTTCTATACCAAAGATGTTCCACTAAACTACCTCTCTGGACATTGACAGGATTTATTGAAATAATATCAGATTTGTTTGAAACTTTATCAATAGACTTTAATGTGTCCTGTATCGCCTCCCTTTCAGTCAAAAAAGGAGGTTTTAGTAACAGGTAAGTCCTGACTAAACCATCCACATCTTTTACTCTTTTCACAGCTCTTTTATAACTATCGAAAGTGAACCCTTTATTTATACACCTTTTGAGCACGAAATCTTGAGAAGACTCTAAACCGATTGCAACTTCTAATCTTCTATCAGTTAATTCTGAAAAATCCTTCAATTTTTTCTTTTTTATGAATTCGGGCCTAGATTCAATAAGAGTTTTTTCGGAGTCAAATCTATCCAATATTTTTTCAGCAATATTACCTGAAACTTCTCTCTCATCGAAAAAACTACCTGAAGTGTATATTTTGACTATCGGTTGATCATTGTATCTATCTAAAGCTTCATCCAACTGCTTTTCCAGATCTTCATCTTTTATATCAGGATTGGTGTCAGTGTAGTACCCACACATTGAACACCCACCGAGATATGACCACGAACAACCCCGTGTACGGAATATTACTGAAAACACTTCTTTTACTTCGGATCTATCGATCTCCTTTTCTTCCCAAGTTGTTATCAGATCCTTCCTATCACTTCTATCGGTTGTTGTGTGACAGTTCAATATTTCATCCTCTAGATTCATGTCTATCAATCAGTTGGATAAACTTGTCTTCGGATATATATGAATTCTTATCGTTTATTATGTTATTTCTGTATCAGTTATGATTTGCAGATTGATTCTCAATATATTATAACTAAATTCTAAAGTAAAACAGTAATATTAATAGAGAAATCTGTTTATTATCCAATAACAGGCAGCCCGGTGCGATCATCTGTTTACATTCACACCCGTTTCATGGAACCTCCTTTCGGATACTCTTGTGAATGAAAAAATAGACTTATCCTCATCAGTACTGGGGTGCCTAATAATTTAAAGAAAAAATTAAAGGGGTTTGTTTTATAACTTATTTAATATTTTATCTAAAACTTCAGTATTTTTCGGTAGTTTACTGGAAATTACTTCTTTCAATTCAATCTTCTTTCCGAAGGTGTTCATGATTGTTCCCTCCTTTTCTAACCATGATCTGATCGGGACCACCAGTTCTGCAGAGTCTGAAAGATCATTGATTCTAGGTGTGAACTGTATCACTGTTTTATTTTCAGGGATAGTTACTAGGTTGTCACTATAAACAATAACGTTATCGGCATCACTGAAGTCATGTTTTAGTTCCATTTGACTTAGTCCTTTGGAATTAGCACCAGTTGTAGCTACCAGCATCCTATCAGCAGTTATATCTGATTTTTCTGTAACTACTGCTACCCCTTCTCCGATATTTTCGGGAGTCAATACTTCCTTCGCACCGTTTTCCTTAGCTCGCTTTACGAACATTTTCAAGATCGGGGTTACATCGTACACTCCGTTTTCTACGAAAACAGTATCAGCAGATAAAAGTTCATCTAGACCAGCAGTTGAGGTATGTACTTCTTCTATAACTGCGTTTCCACCTAACTTATCTGCAAGTTCAATCAGTTTTTCCGCTTCCTCAAGCGTTGTATCGCTTGATATCAACACATCGGTTCTTTTTTTTCCTATGGTCTTCTCAAAGTCATCCATCCAGTTTTCATCCAATCTTGGTTTATCAACAGGTTTCACTATAGTATCGAATTTACCTATATCACATAGATGTCCTTGATAAACTGTGTCTTCTTCTGGTTTTAACATGACTGGTCTTCCGTTTACAGTTCTCACTTCTACAGGACATGTTAATCCACATCCAACACAGTAGGAATTACCTGCAATTTCAGTTTCATGTGGTCCTGGTTTTTTATCCTGTAACACTTCTTCAAGAGCGCCTGTGGGACATGCATCTGCAAGATCACCGACAAGTTTACTGTCCACTTCACCTAATGGGTCACCAAATGCTGGCTCTACTACAGTCTTCAATCCTCTATTTGCGAACTGTACTGTTCCTTCATCGTGGACTTCTTCAGTGGTTCTAACACATGAGCCACAGAGTATACATTTATTTGGCTCTCTAACAACATTCGGGTGTGAATCATCGACTTCATATTCGTACGTGAATCCTTCGTAGGTGTACTGCTCAGCATCGTACATATCTGCATATTCTCTGAGTTTACATTCGAACCTATCTAGACATCCACATTCAAGGCATCTTTCAGCTTCTTTTTGAGCTTCTTCGTCAGTCCAGCCCAATTCTATGGGTTCGAAGTCCTGTATTCTTTCTTCAGGATCCCTCATAGGCATGCTTACTCTTGGTTTATCGGTGTAATCCAACAGATCTTCTTCTGTTATTTCATCTTCATGTACGTAACCGTAAGGCATCGTGTAATCTTCAGGTACTTCGTATGAATCTAATTCACCTTTTAGATATGCATCTAAAGCGTAAACAGCTTCTCTAGCTTGACCAGTACACTCCACCATGGACGACGGTCCGAGCACAGCGTCTCCCGCTGTGAAAACATCTTCAAAGTTTGTCTGGAATTTACTATTCATGCCTAATGTGTACTTGTCCTTATCCAGACCTTCTTTTTCTAATAATTCTAGGTCAGGTTGTTGACCGATAGCCAAAATAACTGAATCTGCTTCGATATCAACGTATTCGTCTGGTATCTCGACTGGTTTTGGCCTTCCAGATTCATCAGGTTCTCCTAGTTCCATACATGAGCAGGTAACTTTCTCTATCCCTTTTTCTTCATCACCACAAACCTTAGATGGGCTTGCTAGGAATTTGAAATCTATTCCTTCTTCTTTAGCCTCTTCTATCTCTTCTTCATTTGCTGGAGCTTGTTCTACTGTTCTCCTGTAAGCTATTGTAACATCTTT
>JBKHIX010000090.1:0-7758 GCA_046538435.1 Thermoplasmata archaeon
AAAAAGAGTTCACTACTGCCCATTCACTCCTCCCTACGAAGGTGATGAACGTGACTTTTTCA
Source organism: Thermoplasmata archaeon (assembly GCA_046538435.1). GTDB lineage: Archaea > Thermoplasmatota > Thermoplasmata > Halarchaeoplasmatales > Halarchaeoplasmataceae > CAYSTL01. Next base: position 63 of record JBKHIX010000090.1, read on the forward strand.
TTATTATCCATAATTTTCCCTAAATAAATGATTTAATTCTTTCTTTATATTAATTGCCTATATATTCCAAGCTCATTCAAATAAAATTAATTCATATCTCTTAATTATGAACTTAAAAATATCAGAGAAGCCCTTAATTATTTCCTAAAGTAGACAAATGCATCATCTTCTTCTCTCATCCCAGCTATACCGAAGTATTTCAGTAGTCCTCCAGTCATAGAAAAAACACAACTCCCCTGACTAAATTTTGTAGGAAACTCACTCTCGAGATCAGAAGATCTAAAACCGTCATCCTCATTTATCTTCCCCAAGGCAAAAGCTATCATCTCCTTGTCTATATACTTTTCAGCATCCGATTGTACACCCACTTTCATGTAGATATTTTCTTTCGATATCCTAGTCACTGGTCTGGTTCCACCGTCCGTTTTAGGTATCTTATCTCCAACATTAAGCTGATTGAACATCTCTTCAATCATCTCATCAGTGGTTCCAGTTATATTATAAGATTTTTCAGGAGGTGAATCAGAAGTCAGTGAACCACATTCTGGGCAGAACATTTTATCAGTTTTTATTCCACAACTAGGACAATATCTTTCGTTTGACATGTAAATCATAATACAGACATACAGCAAAAAAATTTTCTATTCAACCAAATACCCATACATCCTCAAATACCGCTTACCTTCATCAGTAAGCTTGATCTTCCTGGCTCTGGTATAACCTTCCAACTTCACGAACTTCCATTTATTCTTCAGATCCTTCAAATAACGAGTCTGGAACTGCCTGATCAAAGATTGAGGTTTGTTCTCAGTATGTTCAGCATCTAAAAGACCTATCTCTTCTAGATAATTTATTACCTCTTTATACCGTACTTTATCATCGTCACCTGAGTTATCATCTATGAACTTAATTATCCTTATCAGCTCTTCACTAGGTGTCTCGATGTGAAGCTTTTGGATCTCTAAGATATCTCTCAAGCCTTTGGTCATGGCTTCCCCTGGTTCTCTGTCTTTCTCGTGCTGATAGCTCTCCGGCAGAGCATAATACGGTTCTGCATCCCACTGCATCGCAGCTAACGAAGCACCTACAGCAACGATACCGTTAGATGTAGACATATTCACAAATACATCATCCATCTCATCCTGATCTTTGATTATCTTTCCAAAAACCCTGATGCAGTCGATGATATCAAAGATATCTACTTCCTCTACTATGTATGGAACTCCTTCATCATCTAACTTATCTTTTACCCTTTCAAGATAAACTTCAGCTAATTCTTCACCTCTCCTTTTCACCAGTATCATCCTATCTACACCATTATCCAAAGGTGGTAGGTATATCCTCTCATCTTCGTACCCTATGGGAGCGATGTGTACCTTCTCTTTCGCCATTTTCTTCTTTTTAATCATTTAAACATTTTAAACGTTAAAGACAATATTTATAATTTATGCAGGTCTTATAGTAAACGATAAGATGGAAAGGAAAGAATGCGATCTATGCGGGAGCGAAACGGTGGTCGAGGGCTTCGAACAGATCAAGATGTGTGATGATTGTAAGGAAAGATTGGGTTGTGAAGAGGCGAAAGAATGGAGCTTATGGCTCGTTCAGAGTCTAGATAGTACTGAACTGAAAGGAGTATGTGCATAAAGGAGGAATAATATATGTCAAAATACGAACCTCTAGGAGAATATTTGAGAGATCTGGACAAAGATAGAGTTTTACTGTCGTTCGAAGAGATAGAGGATATATTAGGAGCAGATCTACCAAAATCTGCAAGAAAGCACAGTGCATGGTGGTCTAATGGCGGTCATTCCCAAGCAGACGCATGGATGGATGCAGGTTGGAGAGTTGAGGATCTAAACCAAAACGATGAGGAAGTAGTCTTCAGGAAAGTTGGAACTCCCAAGAAAAAGATAAGATCAACAACCACCAAAAAAAGAACTCACAGGTCTAAGACAAAAACTAGATCAAATTACAAACCAAAAAAGGAAGAGGGAACGATAGGCCTCATAAGCTGCACTAAATCCAAAAAGGATCATCCATCCAAACCAAAGGAACTCTACATGCCGTCACATCTGTTCAAAAAAGCTAGAAAGTACTGTGAGAAATACCACGATGATTACTATATACTCTCAGCCAAACATCACTTACTGGATCCAAACGGACTGAAGATAGAACCTTACGATGAAACCCTCAACGATGCAACTGTTTCAGAAAGAAGAGAATGGAGCAAAAAGGTGTTCGAACAGCTGAAAGAAAAGAACCTACTCTCAAAAAAACTGATCATACATGCAGGTAAGAAGTACTACGAATTCCTGTTACCGCTTCTAGAAGATGCTGACGTAGAATACGAGATACCAACTGAAGGTCTAGCTATCGGACAGTCCATGTCCTGGTACAACCAATGGATAGAGGAGTGATAGAGATGAAAAGAAAGAAACATGTGGATAGGTTCTACGAACTCTTAAACAAGCTCGAAGACAAAGTTAACGATAAAAGAAAGCTCAAGGACTGCTCCGGAAGAATGGAATGGCCCGAGAGAGGGGTCTATTTCTTCTTCTCTAACGATGAGTGGAGGGAGGAGGGCAGCTCCTTGAGGATAACCAGGATAGGAACTCATGCCCTAACAGACAGAAGCAGCACCACTCTGTGGAACAGGTTGATAGCTCATAGAGGATACAACAGAGGTAGTTTCCCAGGTGGAGGAAACCAAAGAGGAAGCGTTTTCAGAAGGATTGTAGGTGAATCCATCATAAACAAGAAAGACCTAAAAAACGAATTCCCACACTGGAGTGAAGGATCAAGCGCTTCTAGAGATATAAGAGAGAACGAATTTGAGATGGAAAAGAGAGTGAGCAGCTACATCAGAGATCTACCTTTCCTATGGCTCAAAGTTAACGACGAACCCAGCCCAACCAGCGATAGAGCGTACATCGAAAGGAACTCCATCGCTCTCATAAGCAACTACAGGAAGGATCCCATAGACCCGAGAGATGAAGATTGGCTCGGATATCACTCTCCAAAAGAGAAGATAAGACGATCAGGACTATGGAACTCGGATCATGTAACAGAAAGATACGATCCAAATTTCCTGAACGTTATGGAGGAATACATAGAAAAGATGTGATGAACATGTGTGAAAGCTTGATCCAGGATGATATAGAGGGAGAGATACCAGATTCCGTAGAACCAAAGGTGATCAAAGCTTCGATACAATCAAAGAAGAAACCATATGTCCATCACGACCATGATAAAGAAGAAGTAAAAGTACCTGAAGGACTCATAAAGATAATCAAACCAGAACAACATTCAGACCTCAAAAGAGGCATGAAGTTCGTCATAAAACACAGGAAGATAATAGCTGAAAACATTAAAGTAGACAAAAAGAAGGTTAGAGGTTCAAACAACCACAACAAGTACAGATTTATAGCCTTCTCTGCCAAGATAATCAACTACAACGATTTTAAACTTCAAAACGTGAGATGATACCCATGCCCTTCGACCTCTTCAGTCCGTTCAACCTCGGTTGGCCCGAAGGTATGGAAGAAGCCCTGTTCATGACCGTGCTCCACGAAGAAGGTAAGATGAAATGCCCTAACTGCGGTTCTACTTCTCTGAAGAAGATAAATAAAAACAAGTATAAATGCAATAACTGTGGAATTTTACTCACGACTGAAAAGAAAAGAGTAGATGTAAATAAACTCAGAGAAGCATTGAACAGCTCCAAAGATCAGATAAAGATACAGACAACTAGAAAGGTAAACCAGATCGCTGAAGAGGACCCTGGAAAGGTAAAATCATTGTTCCATGAACTTATAGAACTTTTAGACGATCCGAACGATACAGTAAAACAGAACTCACTAGGATGCATATACAACATCTCAGAAGAATATCCCGGAAAGTTCAAACATACCATACCGAAGATCATCGACTTTTTAGATTCAGATAACATAAAGATCAGATCGAACGCAGCTGCAGTTTTAACACAGATAGGAAGAGAATATCCTGAAAGATTGAAAGTCAAACTGGAAGATATAGTAAAGTACTTGAAAAGCAGCGATATAGAACTGAAGATAAACACGATAGGACTCCTTGGAAGGTTAGCAGAAAATGACGCTTCGTTAGTTGAACCTTATTTCGATGAGATCACAGAATTATTAGAATATGATAACCTAGACCTACTAAGAAACTCTCTGATCACCATATACCACATCACAGAGGAACATCCGGAACATCTAGAAGATATCAAAGGTACTTTGGTACAGTTACTAGACAGCGAACACGATGAATTAAAAGGGATGTCTTTAGGAGTCATGACCAATTTCAAAAATCTAGATTTAAGCCATCCCACGATCAGGAAGATAGAACGTTACAGTGATGATCCAAAAGAGATAGTGAGCGAAAATGCGAAAGAGGTTCTAAAACTCATAGATCCATATTAACTACAATAATATTCTCAAAAAACCTCTTCAAATTTATCTAGCTCATCTAACCAGAAAAGTTTAAGATCGTCTAAAGTACCATCCTCTCTATCTACTGCTTCTATCAAATTACGATACTGCTCCTCTTTAGTACCTTTTACCGGCCTCTCTTCAGCGATCACGATGAACAAACTTACTTTACCATCTATCTCGTTCAACCTTCCTTTCTCATCACTATAGAATTTAGATTTATGAACTGCATAGATATCTCCCAAAATATACTTAGGATTCTTAGCACTCTTCTCTATCTCTATGACTTCTAAACCATCCTTTCTTTTTATCATTATATCCGGCTGTGATACTTGACATCCTGTCCTTGTCTCATCCTTCCTCCTCGGGTCTTTGATATAGAGTGCAGGACCCATGTCTTCAGATCTAGTATCATGTGAACTGAAAAAGTTCAGATCTAAATCCCGTAAATTCGATTCCAACTTCTCTCTAACTTCTCTATGTTTATCACTCTCGACCATATATTTTGAAAAGAGACGTTCTTCTTAAATCATTTTCTATTCTCCATAAACAGATCTTGACCATTTCACAGGTTTCGATGATGAAAACGATGTTTTTATCTCAAGTTCCGGAACTTGTTCCGGATAACATCCACAACTGGCATCTCAGCATATAACCATAATAGAAGATTCATAGGGATAGATTCTAATGAAGAGTACCTACAGCTTTCCATCAATCGGTTCGATAAACAAAAAGAGAAAGATGCGCAGCTGACTTTGGAAAGATACTAACAAGAATTTACTTTGATTATTCAATTAGTCGTTTTGATTTATTGGAAATATTGACTGTTTTTTGGAATTTACTAAGCAAGCACAATGATACCCCTTACAACACTATTCTCTCAAAAGGAACATTGTCTCCTTAAATAACTCACCATCCAAGTTATCCATCCCCAAGCATGTAAAAAGATCATAACCACAATAATGGATTTTAATCGAAATCATATGCATAACAGTTAGTTATTTTTGCATATTAAATATTGCCAGGATCCGTGCATCCTCCCCGCCCTCAACACTCCCGCAACCATCTCAGCGTTGAGTCATATAAAATTTTCTAAATCCATTTAGAATAGGGATTCTAAACAGGTGTCAGAAAAAACATTCCAACCCACTTTAGATAAAAAAATTCAAAGAGATCTGGTAGATCAGAGCTCATACCTAACTTTTAAAAAGTATCCCTAAAAGCACCCTAAAATATATCAGTTATTATAACTATGTCATTATTATCAAAGATAGGAAAGTAACATCATGAACCTACCTCTACTCATACTATTTGTTGAGACCATATTGGTATATTTATTGGTCTTAGGGATCCACTCGATCCGTCAACGCACGGGTCTCGGTCCTTTCTATGCATTATTAGGTGGTTTAACAGCTATAATGGCTTGGACCACTGATGCGGGGATCATAGTGGAAGGTTTTGGTATAACTTTCATGGTTGGTTCAACGGTTTTCTATTCTTCTATTCTGCTTGGAGTTTTCGTCTTGTATGTTTTCGACGGCCCTCATTCTACTCGTATTGCTATCCTCACAATAGCTGGAATTTCTGCTTTGACACCTCTTGTCGCTGCTATATTACACTTCCAGATGGGCCTATCTAGTGATCTTTTCATCTCTTCAATCCCAGAACCGAGTTTGAGGATTAACGCCGCTTCAGTTTTTACAACCATAATTGATTTGATATTCTTAGCTATGGCATGGGAGTTTTTTGGTAAAATAAATGTGAATTTGAACTCTTGGATAAGAGCATACTTAACTCTCTTGGGTGTTATACTGGTAGATGTCTTTCTCTTCAATACAGCTGCATTTTTAGGAACTCCACAATACCTAAGCATCATGCAGGGAACATTAGTGAGCCGTCTGATCATCTCACTTTTCGCCTTTCCCTTCCTTTATGCATATATAAGATTTCAGCATCGAAAAGAAGGTATCCCCATACAGAACAGACCTGTACTTTCGATATTGAGGAAGGTTGAGAGATTCCGTAAGGAGAATATACACCTTAAGGAAGAAATTCAGCGTCGAAAAGAAGCTGAGAAGAGAGAAGAATTCTTACATTCCCTCTTGAGACATGATGTTAAGAACAAAGCCCAGATCGTTCTAGGGTATCTCCAACTTATCAAAGACTATGAATTACCAGATGAGGTAAAAGATTATATCGATAAAGCTGAAAAAACCAATAAAGAAGGTGTCGATATAATCCAGAAAGTGAGAAAACTCCGGAAGATAGGGAAAGAAAAAGAGATCGATGAAATAAGGGTATCCTCTACATTGGATGAAGTTTTGTCAGAATACAAGACTCAATTGAAGAAAAATGATATTGATATAGAAGTCCAAACAGTTGATTGTTTGGTTAAAGGAAGTCCATTATTGAAAGAGCTATTCTCTAATTTAGTCGAAAATTCGATCAAGCATTCCGGCTGTGATGAGATGAAGATTCAAAGCCGAATCGATCAGGATGAGTATATTATAACCGTAGAAGATGACGGGAAAGGTATTCCCGACGATATCAAAGAAAAAGTGTTTGAGAAGGGTTACAAAAGTGAAGAAACTGGTGGCTCAGGATTGGGGATGTTCTTGGCCAAGCAGATAGTTGAAGACTATGATGGGGATATCGAAGTTAAAGATTCAAAACTTGGAGGAGCAAAAGTCATTGTAAAATTGAAGGAAGCATGAAAATAAATAAGATATTAACATGATCCCCTCTATTCATGGATCTTTTATTATGAAATTTTTGTAGAGAGCATCTATTCAAATTTTTTTTCTACCCTAATATGGTCAAAAACACATCTTTTGCTGAATTTATCCTTTGAAGAGATCTATGAGTTTTAAACCTTCATAAACATCCTTTCAAGACAGCACAGAAAAAATCCACTGTCCTTGGGACACTAGTTAGTTATTACGATAAATAATAAAACTTATGATCGATACCTGAGAAAGGGTTTGAATAATTATTAGATATATTAAATATTATATATTAAGAGCGATGACAAAACTGAAAAACTACAAATATTGTCAAAACTGCGGTATACCAATTAGCATAGACCTCAAAAAGGGAGGAACTGAGGAAGATGTAGGAATAAAACTCCATGTATCGATGAGATCGTTTAGCGAATCAAGTAGAAGAACGAAAAAGGTGATTAAATATGAATCAAAATAATTCACAGATAACACATCAGACAAATAAAATTAAAAGAGCAATAATAG
>JBKHIX010000091.1:0-7712 GCA_046538435.1 Thermoplasmata archaeon
GTTCCTTTGCTAAAAACATCGATAGAGATAGAATTCTCTACTGTGAAAAGATAGGTATGGATAGAGACGAATTTTTGGAGATATCATTGAACGCCTTAAAAGATATTGATGAAAAATTAGGATTGTAATGATTATAGAAAAACCTTCTAATGAGGAATTAAAGAATTTAATTGAAAAATATGGAACTCCTGTCCTAACAGAAAGAGAAGTCCATACCGATGATGTAACTTACAAAAATGATTATCTAGAATGTAAAGGCGAAGGAGTTATTAAGATTATTAAAGATGATAAAATCGCAGGTGTAAAACATACTGGTGGGAAGGTCTATGTCCTTCCACAGGGTAGAATCCGGAAAGATGAAAAATTTGATGAAGGTATAAAAAGAGAAGCTTTGGAAGAAAGCGGTTTTGACATAAAACTAACAGCATTGAAGGAAGTGAACGGTACAGATCAAATTTCCTAATGAACTATTAGAAAGATGGTATCTACTTTTCGAAGCTGAGATAGTAAATGGAGAACCTAGACCTAAAGATAAGGAAACCGGTGAAACAAGGATGAGAGTTATGCAGGAGTACAACGGTTACCATACAGATCCATGCTCTAATCAGGATTATGGTGAGACCGAAGATTATACGGTTAATATAGGAACCTCTGAAAATAATCCTCCAACAGCAGATTTCTCATTCTTACCAACTGATCCTGAAGTCGATGAAACTGTTCAATTTACAGACGAATCAACCGATGACGACGGCAGCATTACTGAATGGTCGTGGAACTTCGGTGATGGAAACACAAGTACTGATCAGAACCCAACCCACGCATACACATCTGAAGGTACTTACACCGTCGAACTCACTGTGACCGATGATGAAGGTGCTACTGACACAACAACTCAAGATATTACCGTCGAAAGCAGTGGTGGAGAAATGACTGATATCATTAACCAGGACTTTGAAGGAGACACTTCAGGTTGGACAACTAGTGGTCTGTGGCACTTAGTAGATGACAGTGACACATATGGAGACAGCCATAGTCCTTCTACATCAGTATGGTACGGGCAAGACAGCACAGGAGATTATGATACAGGTTCACAAACCACTGGTACACTTGGAGTCCCAACAGTAGATCTTAGTGGAGCGACTCAAGCAGAACTGTCATTCTATCATTGGTTCGAAACTGAGAGCTATTATGAAAGCTACGACCAAGTAGAAGTTACCGTGAATGGTGACCAAGTTTACTTCAGAGATTCCTCAGATGATAACGTTGGGTCTGAAGGGAATTTCGTTGAAGAAACTATTGATATCGAAATCATATTCGATTCCGTAGATGGATCATACAATTCATACCGTGGATGGTACGTCGATGATGTGGTCGTAAAAGCTGATTCTGGAAGTATCGCATCTGTTAATTCAATATCTAGTCATGATACATTAGACACAAGTATAAACGGGATCTCAGGATCGATGAATCCCGATATCGATATAAATCGATCACTAATATCTGATCATCTCGAACCAACTAGTGATAAGATAGCAACAATTATCACAACTAAAAAAATCCTATAAACCCTTTCTTTCTCTTTTCTATTATTTTTGGTAACTATCAAGGTGTACAAATTTTTCCAATTCTCTTCTTTCTGGCCTTTCTTTTTCAATCTCTGATTGCTTTTCTGTCAAAAGATTATTTGGTTTTTCAGTGTGTTTACCTACGATCACGAGTGTGATTAATTTATATACATTTGGAATGTCTAATAATCCCTTGGTCTCTTCTTCATCATATCCGGCTATAGGATGAGCTACTAATCCCATCTCAGTAGCTCTCAATATAAGAGAAGCAGTCGCCATCCCTGTATCAAATAGATGATATTCTCTACCTTTTACCACACAGTCATCATTTTTTTTACTGAAAACAGCGACTATCAAAGACGCGTTGTTAGTCCATTTATTATTCTTAGACATCACCGATTGTAAATCTTTCAGCTTTTCTTCACTCTTGACGAAAACGAAATTCCAGGGCTGATTATTGAAACAGGACGGAGTAAGCTGGGCTGATTTTCCTAACTCTTCTATCAATTCCTCATCTACATCGAACTTTTCTAATGACCTGTAAGCTCTTCTTTGCTCGATCGCATCTTTCACATCCATATTATCAACCTTCAATCAGCTTAACAAACCGTCTATTATCAATTCTACAGCTTCATCTTCAGATATACCCCTTGACATCAGGGTCTGCAGCTGTTTGGTATCAACGCTTCCTATAGCAGCCTCATGGGTTACATGAGCTTTAGGATGACGGACTTCAACTATCGGTATCGCATTAGCTATTCCATTATCCTGTATGATTTCAGTACAATCTACATGACCTCTAGCATAAGGTGCATCTGCCATCAATTTATTGAAAACCTCAGCTTCAGCATTATCCCTTACTGCGACTCTTGAGTTTAACACACCTCTAGCACCTTCACCAACTAGATTACCTTTCTCGCTTACTTTGATTATATCGTCACCAAAACCATTTGCTTTGGTAGTCATCTCCATGACACTGTCCTTTTTACAGGTAGTTTCATAATCGATATCTAATTCACCGACTCTGCCTTTTATCAATTCGAATTCAGTTTTAAACCGAGCTCCTTCTTCCAAAACTATATCTGCCTTTGGAACAACTTTTATTCCACCTTCAGGACTGTGGATATGCTTTTCTATATAGGTGTATTCAGCATTCTTACCGACGTGTATGTCCGCGTCCATCAGATGTTCAACATCCTCAGCGTTCGGAAACACACAGTGCGCTAGGATATCTATCTTAGAATCTTCTTCAAGTTCAATATGTAAAACTATTTTCTGTAAAGCCTTTTTATGTGTAACTCCAAAGCACATATGGACCTGGTTTTCTATTTTCACATTCTCTTTCACGGTAAGATATACTTCGACTCCATCTTCTATCTCTTCAGGTTCAACTATCAATCCTTCAGTATCACTCATACCTACAACTTTGTCTTTGTTTATACTCAAAAATGCTGTATCAGGGTCGCTTACAGCATGCTCGATATCTGCTTCTTTATAGATCTGGTTAAAATCCATCTAGATCACATCCCCATTCATCTCGGGTCTGTTTTTATGATCACATGGTATACACTGATTTTCAAAATAACTGTCTATTTTTTCTTCGCTACCCTTATCCAATATCCTTCCACAGCACATCAAAAATGCATGTTCTGCATGCTTTAACACTTCTGCACTGTGAGTTATCAGGATTACTGTTGAACCGTTCTCTTTAAGATATTTCAATGCATCAAATATCTTCTCTAAGGATTCCACATCGATACCTGAATCTGGCTCATCAAGAAGTACAAGATCAGGATCCATAGCGAGAATAGAGGCCAATTCTATCTTTTTACGTTCTCCACCACTCAAAGATGTATCAACAGCTCTGTTCATATATCTTTCAGGTTCCATACCCACCTTTTCAAGACAGTTTTTCACCATTTCATCTGAATCATCCTTGACAGCTGCTTGTATGAACTTTTTAACCGATAGCCCTTCAAATCTCGCAGGTTCCTGCCATCCGAGCGTTATTCCTCTTTCTCCTCTTTCATCTATACCCAGGTTTACAATCGATTCTCCTTCAAAAATGATGTCTCCTTCAACATCACGATAACCTTCTAAACCCATTATGGTATTGGCTAGAGAGGACTTCCCAGCACCATTTGGTCCTACGATAGCATGCACGTATCCTTCCCAGACATCAATATTTATTTCCTCTAGGATCTGTGTGCCATCGATGCTCAAACTTAAATCCTTGATTTCTAAAATACCCATATAAATCACTCTTTTAATTCAGCAAGTTTCCTCTTTACCTCATCTACATGTCCTCTGACTTTAACTTTTTCCCACTTATGAGATATCTTTGAATCAGGATTTATGATAAAGGTGCTCCTGATAACTCCAAAATATTCGTTATCAAACATTTTTTTGGGTTTCCATACACCGTACTCTTCCAGCACTCCATGCTCAGAATCACTCAGTAATTTGATATCTAGATCTTTAAGCTGCTTAAATTTTTCATGTGTTTCAACATCATCTGGACTCACACCCACTACTTCCGCATCCATATCTTTGAAATCATCGAGTGCTTCTGTAAAATTCTGAGCCTCTAAAGTACATCCCGGCGTGTTGTCTTTTGGATAAAAGTAAAGGATCAACCAACGTCCTTCATAATCATAAAGACAGACTTCCTCTCCATTCTCATCTAGAAGACAGAAACTTGGTGCTTCTTCACCTATATTTACACTTTCTTCTGACATTTCAATCAACTTTCAGTATATCATTTACCCTTTTTAACCTTTCATCCCTACTCAACTTATCTTTTACAGGATTTATATTACCATATAACTGTTCATGATAAACAGGCTGGTCTTCCATATAATATATACCTAGTGGAACTCTATCTTCTTTCTGAGTCAGTTCTATCGCTTCATTCATAGTTTCTGCGGGTTCGTCCATCACTTCGACTAGATCATTGTATTTGTTGTAAGTATTATGAAAAGTAACACACGGTTGAAGTATATCTACTATAGCAAATCCTTCATGCTCAACAGCTTTTACCATCAAATCAGTAAGATGAGATATGTTCCCAGCGTAGCCTCTTGCTACAAATGTGGCTCCAGCTGATAATACGACAGCCAAAGGATTTAGAGGTCTTTCTATACTTCCTTTTGGAGTAGAGGGGCCTTTATATCCTTGCTCACTCGTTGGTGAAAACTGTCCTGTTGTCAGTGAATATGCACCATTGTTGTGAACAAACAATGTCACATCCTCATTTCTTTTTGCAGCGAAGATCAGATGCTCGATACCTTCACCATATATATCTCCATCACCAGCAAAACCAATAACTTTCAAATCCGGGTTCGCAAACTTCATGCCCTGTATGGAAGTTATCTCTCTGCCGTGTATTGAGTACAAACCGCTCAGATCGACATAATCAAATATCTTTGCATGACAACCTATACCTGATGAGATGAGTAAATCTTTCTTTCTGATTCCTTTCTCATCCATCTTTTTTACAGCCTGTTTTAAAGCATTAAGTATACCAAAATTTCCACATCCCTTACACCATGTATTTTCATGATAAGTTCCTAAATCTTCAGACATCTCAGATCACCTCCTTCAATTCTTCAGCTAACTGTTCTGGCTCGAATGGTCTGCCATCGTACCTTCTTATGACAGTTTTTGGAACTATGTTCACCTTATCTCTCAATAATTTCGCGAACTGTCCTTCTGAACTCTGTTCAACAACTATAACATCTTTACCCATGTACTCCTCTAACTCCCATATCGGCAGGGGTTCAAGGTACTTTGGCTGAACTATTTTTACATCTAAATCTCCATGCTTGACTGCCTCTAACACACTCATCGTGGTCGATCCATAGGTGAATATCACAGTATCTCCAGACCCGTATTCATTCACAGTTTCCATATCCTTCATCTTCTTTACTATGCTGTCACCCTTTTTTCTTCTTTTGTCATGCATCTTTGTAACAATATTTGGTTCTTCAGTGCTTATACCGTATTCATCGTGTTCTTTACTGTTCCATTTGATCACATCTTCTGAAGGCGGGAATTTCAAAGGTGATATACCATCATCTGTATCCTTATACCTGTCGTAATCCCCTGATTCGTGCATTATAGGTTCAGTCCATTCTGTATGTTCTGAATCCAATTCAACTGTCATGCTGCTCTCTGAAAGATGCTTCTCAGTAAGTAAGATACCAGGTGTCTGGAACTCCCAAACCAAATTCAACATCTCTGCAGATAGATAGAAAGATTCTTCTATAGTACCGGGTGCAGCCACTATTCTTGGGAATTCACCATGTCCTTGATGTAGAGCAAAATTAAGGTCGCCCTGTTCCGTGTAAGTAGGCACTCCCGTAGATGGTCCAGGCCTTGATGAAAGAACGAACAACACAGGAGCTTCTGCCATACCAGCTAATGAGAACGCTTCCCCCATAAGAGCAAAACCACCGCCGCTTGTACCTACCATAGTCCTTGCACCAGGTAATGTAGCACCAACAGCCAAATTAGCCACAGCGATCTCACTTTCAGGATGTACTGGCATGACCTGTAGATCATCCTTATGAGCAGCAAAATAATGTAAAATTGAGGATGCAGGAGTCATAGGATATGCAATATAGATATCTAACCCAGCAGAAGTTGTACCTAACGATATCGCTTCATTACCTGTCAATACTTTCCTTTTTTCTTCCCCATTTTCCAATTCAAATTTATTGTGGATATCTTTTTCTACAGCCATATCATAAATCTTCTCAGCATAGGATAAATTATCGTCCACACCTTTAGAGTATTCCTTTTCTACAAAATTTTTCATATCTTCTTTATCCATACCCAAAACAGCACTCAGAATCGCTATTCCACTGACTCCTAAGATCAGATCTGGTCTAGAATATTCTTTAGCCTCACTAGTTAACGGTAAACCTATACCTTTACCTTCATCCATCTCATCGGAATTATAGATAACTATACCATCATCTGAAACCTGTTCTTGATGGTTTTTATAACTTCTCTCGTCTAAATTAACTACTAAATCAGCCTTCATGTAATGACTATTGATATCTTCAATTGCAGTACTCACCACTGAAAAATTGTGTCCTCCCCGTATCAGACTTTGATAATCCTCTAACTCAAAAACATTTCTGCCCATATCTGTAAAAAGATTAGATGCTGCAGAACCAGCTTTTTTAATCCCCTCACCTGCCTTTCCACCAATTATGTAAGTAAATATCTTTTTTTCCATCATTAATCACCTTTGAAAGAGTTTTTAATATCAATAAAAAATAAAGGATTTTAAGAGTTTTATTCTTGTTGGTCTCCTTCTTCGTCTTCACCAGGCATCCTTTCTCCAAGTTTAGAGTCCATCATCATTAAAGCACTTGGACTGTCGCCTATCATCTTCAGTTTCTGTACGATCTCTTCGGTTGAATCTTCTTCCTCTACCTGTTCATCTATGAACCACTGTAACATGTTCATAGTTGCTCTGTCGTTCTCCTCTTCGGCTAGATCTGCAAGTTCGTTGATTTTTTTTGTGATATGCTGTTCATGCTCGTACGCATCCTCGAATGCTTCCAATGGAGATTCCCAGTCTATCTTTGGCTTTTCGATGTTTTCTAGTTCTACTCTACCGCCTCTTTCTTCGATATAATCAAAAAATTTCATAGCATGGTCAACTTCTTCCTGTGCCTGCAGTCTCATCCAGTTTTCAAAACCGTCCAATCCCTGTTCATTGAAATAAGCGGCTGCCGATAAGTACAGATAAGCTGAATAAAACTCCTCATTTATCTGCTCATTTAACGCTTTCTCTATCTTTTCTTTTATCATTCTCTCACCTCAGTCAAATTTTTTAAAGGTCTCCTTCTTAGCCCCGCATACAGGACATTTATCAGGAGGTGTTCCTTCGTGAGTGTAACCACAAACGGGACATATGTAAACGTCATCTAATTCTATGTCTTCATCTTCTTTTTCCACAACATTTTTGGCTTCCTCGTACATTCTTGAATGTATTTTCTCTGCTTCCAAAGCATAATGAATCGCTCTTTGTGCGCCCTTTTCTTCCTCTAGATGAGAAATCTCGTGATACGCAGGATACATCCAATGTACTTCAAAATCTTCACCATCCATAGCAGATTGTAGATTTTCTTC
>JBKHIX010000092.1:0-7679 GCA_046538435.1 Thermoplasmata archaeon
GAAACAGTTCCCTCTATGACCAGACGACCCCCATACCAAACCACCAAAGCAGTGCTCAGACCTATAAGAAAATGAACATAAGGCATCCAAAGAGCTGATACTTTTGAAGCTTTTATGTTGATATCCACGTATTCCTGGTTATGCTTATCGAAATTTTTCTTTTTATCCTCTTCCCTACCAAAAAGTTTGATCACATCCATACCTACGAAGTTTTCCTGTACGATGTGTGTAAGTTTAGCGAACCTTTTTCTGACCTTCCTGAACATAGGTCTGACCCTGGAAGAATACATGTACATACCGAAGACCATGAGAGGTAATATCAATATGTAAAGGACACCTAACCTGTAGTCCCAAAACAGCATTATTATCATGATACCTATTATGGTCAGTATGTTTTCAGAAACGAATGTGCTGACCCTGCCTAAAAAACGGTGAAGGGTGTCTGTATCAGTGGTTATCCTGGCCATGAGATCTCCAGTTCTTGATTCGTCATAGAATGAAAAAGACAACTTATTCATATGCTCGTACAGTTTGACCCTGATGTCGTGTATTATATTTTGAGCGATATATTCTGAAACGTAACTTTTTATGTAATCGAAAACCCCTTTCAGTAAAGCGGTCCCTACCATGGCCACCCCGATTATCCAGAGTTTTTCGAATTTACCCTCCATGATCATATTGTCTATACCATATCTTATAAGCCAGGGAGGTACTAGACCTAGGACGGTAGAGATCATCACAGCAACTGAAACAGCGAGGATCTTCAGCCAGTGAGATCTGGCATATTTACCCAATCTTTTCAGGGTTGGAATCATCTTGGTGTTTTTACCCGGTTTTTTCTTACCTTGTCTATTCGGTCTTCCCATCGTTCGAGCACCAATTTCAATCTAAAATATTATAGTGAAAAACTGTAATATTAGGGTAATATAAATAGATAAGGGTTTGTTTTCAATTTGATCCTTTCTTTATTAAAATAATCGTAACGAAAAACTTGATTGATGATTTTGAAGATAAACCTACACTAGATGGAAAACATGTACATCTTCAACCACATCGATCTCCTTCAGTTCGCCTTCGGAGAGTTCTATAATATCTCCTGCAGGTATCTCAGGGTCTCTGTACAGGAATCTACCATCTCTTTTAAGAAATCCTGACCAGGGTTTTAGAGCCTCTCTAGCATCAGGAAGTTCATGTAATGTATTGAAACAGACTATCTTGTCCACTGAATCGTCAGCAAGGTTGATCTTCTCGGCACTTCTGCATATGGTCTCAACGTTATCACTAGTGGTCTTATCTACATATGAGATAAAATCTTCTGATATATCTACAGCGTATATTTTTCCATCGTTAGATACATTAGAAACAGCACGAGTATAGAACCCAGTAGCACAACCTATCTCCAGGACCACATCTGTTTCTTCGATATCTAATTTTTTAAAGAGTTCAGCTGGATCTTCACGGAGACTTTTAAACCAGTACAAAAAATTCGCAATCTTGACTTTTATCGACATGTTTCTAGAGTTCAAACGTGGATAGCATTTATATCGTTATTGGTCTGAACAAGCGATACCTTCTACCTGCACCATTATGTTCTCATTTACAAAATTGGAAGTTATCACTGATCTTACTGGATATTTGCCTTCATCGAAGTGTTCTTTCCATACTTCATGCATATCTCTGAAATCATCTATATCTTTCATGATAACCGTGAGTTTGACAACATCCTTTAGACAGAGGTCGATCTCGTTCAGATATTCATCTAGATTTTTCAAGGTCTGTTCCATCTGTTCCTTTGTTGTAGATAACAAGTTTCCTCCCTCATCGGTAACACCACCGATATGGCCGATATATACCACATTGTCCTGGGTAACGAAGGTAGATAATTCGTACTGATCATAAGGTGATAGAACTATTCTTTCTATCATATTTTTCATCCTTTAGGTATCTATCTTTAACTTATATAGGTATTTAGAATGATGGTTCTTTTTTGAATGAATAAAGTGAGAAATCTTAAAAAGAGTTTTGTATAAAACCTTTAGATATTCATCACTTTGCGATGAACGTTATAAACTAACATTTTCAATTCTATCCTTAAGATAGTACAATTATCTTTTTATGTTATAAGACCTATCATATATCAAAGGTGATTAGATATGGAGGAAGAGGAAACTGAAGAAGAGGTAGAGAAAGAAGAAGTTGAAGAAATCGAAGAAGAACCAGGAGAGAAAGTGGAGATAAACATCGGTGAAGAGAGCTCTGAGGAGGAAATAGTTAAAGAGCTCGAAGAAAAAGCTCAGATTTCTGGACAGCTGTTAGGAGAGAAACTCAAGGAATTGATGGTATCCGCTCAGAAAGCAAGAGAAGACCTAAAAAAGGGCGAAGCCGATAAAAAGGCTGAAGAAACTGGTAAAGTTTTAGGTCAAAGAGTGAAAGATAGTAAAGAAATACTAAAAAAATTCAGAGAAGGTTTTGAACAAGGTTTCAAAGAGTAACAAAAACCCCAAACCATTTTTTAAAATCTTTTTAGCAAAGCAACATATGAATTAGATAAATTATTGAAAAAATAATAAATAAATTACTTTGACATAATTGATTTACTTTTGATATTAAGCATTTTTTGACCAAAACAGAAAGCCTTTACATATGATGAAGTCTACTTTCAGCATATTTTTACAAATTTTAGAAAGCATATTATAATAATAACAATATTATAAAGTTTATCCAAAATTTTATATAATCTCGTTGTAATTAAGTAGGAGACCGTTCGGTGAAATCATGCTCGGCGGAATTAGATTGGATATACTGATCCCTCTCGTGGGGTATCTGGTATTCATAATCTTCATCGGATGGTGGTCAGGGAAAAAGGTAGAAACTAGTGAAGACTATTATATGGGTGGTTACAAGATACCAGGATGGATTCTAGCTCTTTCTGAACGTTCAACAGATATGTCAGCATGGCTGTTGATAGGAATGCCCGCTATGGCTTGGGCAACAGGTTTGAGTGCCGTTTGGATCCTAGTTGGTACCGGAGCTGGTATGGTTCTACAGTGGATATTATATTCTAAAAAATTCATGGAAGAGAAAAGAAAGACTGGAGCTGTGACTGCAAACGATTACATCGCGAAGAAATTTCCTGGTGGTGCAGACGGTATAAGGATAGTCGGTGCTTTAGTCGTTTTCCTGTTTTATATCCCATACGTAGGATCCCAGTTTGGAGCAGGGGGTACAGTACTGAATCAGACGTTCGGTCTTGACCCACTGTATGGAACGCTGATAGTCGCAGCAGTTGTAGGATATATTGGAATATCGGGAGCGATGATGACTGCCAGTTATACAGATGCAATCCAGGCACTGATGATGGTGTTCACATTGATAGTCCTTCCATTGATTCTACTTTCTCTAGTCATAGCTGATCCGGATCTAGCAATAATGGCTGAATTAAGGTCTCAAACTGCTATACATGATACGGATGTAACCCTTCATTCATGGTTCGGCGGTAGAGAAGGTGCAGCTGTAGGTCTGCTTTTCGGAGTCAATCTGAGCTGGATCTGGGGTTACTTAGGTGGTGAACCCCACATCTTCATAAGGATGATGGCTCTCGAAAATGAATCTGAAAGGAAAAAAGGAATGACCGTTGCTTTCGTTTGGGGACTATTGACATCCACAGGAGCATTCCTTATAGGAATATTAGCCAGAGTAATACACGGTGCTCCCGCGGACCTGGTTGATAATGCTGATATGACACTCCCCTATATGGTACTTGAACACACACCTGGCTGGTTAGGTGGTATCTTACTGGCCGGTGCACTCGCAGCGATGATGTCCACTGCTGACTCCCAGCTTGCAGTAGCTAGTTCTGGTTGGGCTGAAGACTTGTATTCCAAGGTATTGAAAAAAGATGTTGAGATATCAGAAAGACGGAAAGTGATCATATCGAGATTGACTACAGCTGCCATCGCTGTATTGGGTCTGATCCTCATATTTAGCACGGAGGAACTAGTTTACGAAGTTGTCGGTTGGGGCTGGGCAGGCCTTGCCGGTGTTTACGGTCCAGTGATGACATTGATCTTCTTAGGATGGAAGAGATACTCAAAGAATGCAGTGATCTTCACGATGATAGTTGGACTGCTTTTCACAGCTATATGGGTTGTATCAGGCCTTGGAGAGCAGATAATCACAGCGAGATTAATCAGCTGGCCAGTAGGCTTTATGGCTGGTATCATAGGCGGATTTATCTGGCCGTCAGATGAGTACAAAAAAGAAGGCGAGTACAGTGAAGAAGATGGGTTCGTAGAGGAAGGTGAATTTACTGAAGAAGATGAGTTCGTAGAGGAAGATGAATTTATAGAAGAGGACGAGTAACTAAGATCACCAATCCAATAAAACCCTTTCTTTTTTATAATTCTTATAAGAAATTTAAAAGTGTATTGAAGGTCTTGAACAGTATGGGTGATGAAATATATCACCATCAATGAGATAATTTTTGATGTATTGGTTTACTTGGATTATGAAGAAGATCGATTCCTGTGTTGATTTATTATTCTTTTTTATTGGAGTAATCCATATCTGAGTAACCACAGTAATTGCAAACCGCTGCACCATCATTGTAGACTTCTAGTTCTACATTCCCACATTTAGGACACTTTTCCTTTTCTAGAGATCTGCTGTATCCAATAGGTGTAGAATCTAAATCCGTGGATTTTGATTTTCGTACATCTTTTTTATACATCCTGTAGACTACCACAAGTACGCCTGAACCTATGAGAATTACAGGTATAGAGCAGAACATTAAACCAAACCCTTCACCTTCTAAAAGAGTCATTATGCTTATTACAACACCTACAATAATTAATGTAACACCTAAGCCTAATAATTTGAAGAAAACGTATCCTCTGAACAGATTCCAAAAGCCCATCTAATATCACCATTACTCTTTATTATCTTAAATCAATATTAGTTTAAAATAAATAATACTTTTGTTTTATTTATTATTTTATTCCTGACTAAAATGGGATTTTAGGTAATCTTAGGATCAAGAGATCCGATTTAGGTGGTTTATTTATGATAAAAATTAAAACCCTTCAAGAGTTCAATGTCTGAAATCTAAACTCCTGTGAGCTAAAAATGTCTTCAAAAGACTCGGATGTAAAAACTATGAAAGAAAAGATTGCAGAGGCATTTCCTTCTCTGCTTTCTAGATTGGGAATAGTTGATAAAGAAAGAGGCACCGATGCTTTCAATCTGGCCTTACCGGTCATATTCACTGGTGGTCTTCGTGTAGCATTACGTCTAACCGATTTTCTGATGGTCGGGATAGCTATCGGTGCTGCAGGAGTGGCAGCTTTGGGCTTCGGATTTCAGTTCTTTTTCATCGGTTTCGCCCTGGCTCTAGCTATTTCAAGTGGTACCATAAGTCTCGTTTCACAGCACTATGGTGCTGAAGATCACGATAAAGCGAACTTTGCTTTAAAACAGTCCATATGGATAGCTTTTATCTTATCTATCCCTCTGATGATTGCTACTTTCTTTTATGCAGAAGAGATGATAGCCCTATTGGGTGCTGAGCCTCATGTAGTTGAGATGGGCGGTTCATATCTTAGGATACTGATGCTGGGACTTTTCTTCAGATTCTTTTCTATGGTCGCCGTTAGAGGTTTCGCAGGCGTTGGAAACACGGTTACACCCATGTACGTACAATTTTTTGGAGTTCCACTTAACATATCCCTGAACTGGCTATTGATCTTTGGAATCGGTCCTTTCCCAGAACTGGGCGTATTTGGTGCTGGACTGGGTACGACGTTGACCAATCTTTTTGTGGCTTTTATCCTGATGGTACTGCTTCTTTCTAATAGATATGGTATCAAGTTGATTTTGGGTGGAAAACAGTGGGATACTAAAGTAGTTAAGAAGCTCTTTATCATATCATTACCATTGCTTGGAATGAGGATGGCTCGTACCATAGGGAGGTTTCCCTTCCTTTGGATATTGGCCACATTTGGAACTGGTGCTGTAGCAGCATTTCAAGTCGGTCGAAGAGTGCAGTTGATAGCCATGCAGCCCGCCTAGGGATTCGGAACAGCAGCAAGCACTCTAGTTGGTCAATCACTGGGTAAAAAAGAGGCGAAGGAAGCCGAACTTTATAGATGGGATACATTGAAAACATCTATTGCATTCATGCTTCCGTTGGGTCTAGCATTGGTGATATTTGCAGCTCCTATCTCAACACTATTTGCTGATGAGGCTGAGGTTATTTCGTTGAGTACTTTATTTATCTGGGTAAATGCTGCAGGAGTTTTGGGATATGCGGTTAATAGAATAATGCGTGGAAGTTTAAGAGGGGCAGGAGACACCAGATGGCCTTTCTATGGAAACCTGATAGGGATGTACTGTTGGATGCTCCCAGTATCATATATATTTGGGATAGTCCTTGATTTTGGAATGATAGCTGTCTTCATAGGTTTGTTGGGAAATATGTTCATACCTGCTGTTGTCAATCTGATAAGATTTAAGAGTGGTAAATGGAAAGATGTGAGCAGGAAGATCCGTGGTGTTAAAAAGGCAAGATAATTTAAAAAACCCTTAAAAGATATCTAAAAGTTGCTTTAGCTCAGATATTTCCAAATCCGGTCGTTCATTTTTTATCTTTTTTCTATTATCTTTATTGAACCAGCAGGTTTTCATTCCCGCCTTTTTAGCTCCAATTACGTCTCTCCTGAAAGAATCTCCGACATACACACAGTTTTCAGGATTCTCATCTACTTTATCGATCGCTTTAAGAAAAATCTTCCTGTCAGGTTTTCTTGAGTCGACCTCTTCAGAGAATATGAATTCATCAAAATATTTTTTTATATTCAAAGTATCGAGCTTTTTGAACTGGGTCTCTCTAGTGCTGTTAGTGATGATATCTAATTCGTAATCTTTGTAAAGTTTTCTAACCGTTTCGACAGCACCTTCGATCTCAGCTCCTACACAGGGATAAGTACTTTGAAATTCTTGGTGTAAGGTCTCAGTATACTTTTCTGGTACATCTATCGCCTTCAAAAATCTTTTACTCCTTTTCCAACGTATTTTATCCATAGGAACTCCATCATCGAAATCTACAACACACTTTTCATCAGATTTTTTGAAGGCATCGTATAGTTCGGAAAAATCGATATCATCAAATAAGTCATGTTTTTTCATGATCGTGTTGAGTGCTTTTTTATGTGCTACTTCCTTATCGAACAAGGTGCTATCTACATCAAAAAAGATAGCGTGGATATTTTTTGGATCTATACTCTGCATACTGCAGGTAAATAAGAGGAGGTTAATAAATCGAATGATCCTACAAAGTCTTTTTCAGGGAAAAAATAATTTACTACTTATTTATCTATAAGTAGATGCCTGAAGAAAGATTGGACCCTGAAACAAAAAAGAAACTTATCAAATCCCAGGAAAATGAGATAACTGAATACGTGACATCCTCACCTTCCTAAAGGAAGGTGGTTCCGGTAAATTCGACAGAATTCTTCTAGAATTCTATCTTTTTCTGGAATTTATTAAATTCCAGACAAAGCTACTGAGGTTGCATTCCGCTCGTTGACTTCATGAGAGAGTAGAACTCACTCAGAGCGGTCAGGTCATCGCTTCCAGCTCCGGGACTTGCGCAGGAATAAATATTCTTATTTTCACTCGGCTAG
>JBKHIX010000013.1:0-29179 GCA_046538435.1 Thermoplasmata archaeon
AGGGACAGCCTCTAGATAAGATAGAACGGATAGCACTATCTTTTGGATTGAGTATTGCTATCACGCCATTGATAGGATTACTACTCAATTATGTATGGGAGATAAGTCTGGTCCCTATACTTTATTCTCAATCTTTATTCATATTTGTATTCGCATTATTAGCGTATCTCAGAAGAGAAACGATACCATTAGAGGAGAGATTCAGTATATATCTAGAGGTTAACCCACCAGATTGGCATAATTACGATATTATAGACAAAGCTTTGGTAGTCGCTACAGTTGGTCTATTGATAGCTTCAGGTGGACTTGCGTATCATATCGCTACAACGCCCAGGACTGGTGAACAGTTCACAGAGTTCTATGTTCTCGGATCAGACAGTATGGCGGACGATTATCCTACTAATCTCACCGTAAACGAATCTGGTCACGTGATCCTTGGGGCTATAAACAGGGAACACAGGGAGATGGATTACCTTATGGTGGTTAGGATGGCATCTACCAATTTCAATTCCTCTCAGGACCTGGACAATAAAATAGAATCTAAGGATGATAACGAAACTATAGATGTAAAAACTCATTTTGATTTCCAAAATATGACCGTAAACCGAATGCCTTCTGATTACAACATCACTTTATCCAATTCCACCACATACGTTCAAAACTTCACCCTGAAAAATAATCAAAATTTCACTCACCATATTAACTATACCATAGAGGAGCCGGGATTGTACATGGTTCAATTCTTACTTTTCAAACCAAACGAATTCTCAGCAGAAGATCAGAAGGGATACAGAGAACTGCATCTGTGGGTGACAGTCAGGGAGGGATAATTTGGCTGATACTGAACTCACAAGGCTCGGAAGGTTTGTTATATTGATCCCTATATTTCTGTTCATCCTAGGCTTTCTACTTCAAACTCCTTTTTCTGTTCTGGTGGGAGCAGGGATTCTTTCTCTAATTTTTTACTCAAGATACAGTATCAAAGAAACACCTGATCCTGACATATCTGACCACGTAGTGAAAGGCAATAAACATGTGGACGAACCTTTCCAGGTTACTCACTCTATTAAAACCGAGCTGGCAACTAGGGTAAATATAGACGTAGCACTCGATGAGAGTTTCACGGTAAAAAATCCTCCAAAACTACAATCCACTATCAATTCCCAGGAAGACATTAAATACAAGGCCGTACCCAAGAGCAGAGGATATCATGAACTAGGAAAATTAACTGGCTTTATCTATGATCCTTTGAAACTGTATAAAAGTAAATTTGAACACAAGATAGATATTACATTGAGTATTCAGAGCTCAAAAGAAGCCATAAGAAGAGCTCAGACTTACACCCGCAGGAGACATGCTGAAGAATTCATCACTGGTGAGGTTTCACTGGCGATGAGGTCAAATGAATTTGAGGGGATAAGGGAATATCAACCCGGGGATTCATTCAAAGACATACACTGGAAATCTTTATCTAAATTTCAAAAGTACATGACAAGGGTGTATGAAAAGATAGCTCCAATCAACTGTCACATCATGATAGATTGCTCTCAATCTATGAGGAGAAAACTATCAGATGGAACTACTAAACTTGATCAAGCAGTTTATGTGGCCACAGAAATCTTGAAAAATTTTGATCTTCTAGGTCACGGTATAGGCCTTACAGCGTACGATCACAAAAAAGTATTATTTCATCAAAATCCAGGACAGAAGAAAGAAGCTTTTCAGAGGATTTACAATAATCTCCCTAAATTACCGGGTCCAATAGAGACCAACAAAAGTGATTTTGAAAGGTATAAAAGAAGAATAGATAAGGATACCCTTGACAAATACGAAGAGATGTTCTCACGAAAGGTCAGTAAATTTGTATCACCAACATCTCAAAAAGAACTTTCTGGCGTATTATCAGCGGTAACACAGATTAGATCTACCAATATAGAAAAATCCTTAATACTCATATTCTCTGACCTCGAAACATTTCCATATGCAACCATCAAAGCAGTTGAAAACCTTAAAATGCTTCAGAATCAGATATGGATGATAGTGCCGTTTTCAAGCTGGTACGAAGCTGATGAAGTAGACAAAGAAGTTTTAGAAAGAGCATACAAAGATTATGAAAAGTTGGAAGAGATCTTACACAGATTGGAAAGATTGGATGTTTCTGTATTCGAACTCCATCCAGAAAAGGAAGGTTTCATGATCTTGGAAGAAAGGGGGTCTAGAAAGAAATGAAGGAAAGAAATGTATTGATACATATGTTGGGTGTTATTCTAGCTGTATCCGCTTTGATGCAATCATTTGATAATCCTTCATTAGTCCTTTATGCAGCACCGATCTTAGTTATTTTAATTTCAGTTTTTGTCGAATTGGAAAAGGAGAGTATATCCATTCTATTATTGGCAGGCTGGACCCTTTCTATACCATTCTTTGCTACACAAAACAATATGACAGATTTCTATCCCTTATTCATATTCATAATCACATTCATAGCACCGTTGATTATTTATTGGATCGTTTTGCTGTCGCCTACAGTATATTTCAGTGCCAAAGGACTGTTCCTTTCAGCATCTTACGTTGGATTTTCAGTGATATTATTTTATTTGATCATATTCATTTCCAACATAAACAATTACATATTAGCAGAAGAAAATACAGGTCCTCAGGCATTGGTACTCATAGGTTCAGCACTGTTAGCGATGATCCCATATCACGTCTGGCTTACTTTCAAAGACTAATCCCTCTGAAAATCACCTTTTGGTGTCTCGACTCTTTCTTCTATAATTTCATTCATCACATCTCTTTTACTGATATCTTCCAACTCAGCATCAACTGAAAGTATGATCCTGTGTGGGATGACCTTCATACAAATGTTTTTAACATCATCAGGTATGAGATAGTCTCTGCCATTCAGAACCGCATTAGCCTTGCTTGCATACAATAACTGTTCAGCTGCTCTTGGACTGGCTCCCAATACAAGTTCATCCACATTTCTTGTCTCTAAAATCAAATCTCTGATATACTCCAAAACAACATCAGAGACATAGACCTCATCATGTAATCCGATGATCTTATAACCAAAACCATCGCTTATAGTCCTGATTTTATCATAATCTACATCTTTCTGCTTCATTTTGAGCATATCAAGCTCTTTATCAGGAGACAAATAGTCCATATCGCTTTTTATCATGAACCTATCTAGCTGTGCTTCCGGGAGTGGATAAACACCTTCTGTCTCAATCGGATTCCTGGTCGCAATGACCAGAAATGGATTTGGAAGTTTAAGTGTCCTTCCCTCTATAGTGACTTGATTCTCCTGCATCGCCTCTATTAGAGCAGACTGTGTTTTAGGTGGTGCTCTATTGATCTCATCCGCCATCAACACCTCTGCAAAAACAGGGCCCTTTCTCAGTTCAAATTCACCTTTCTTCTGATTATAATAGTAATGTCCTGATATGTCTGCAGGAAGCATATCCTGGGTGAACTGTATCCTTTCATATTCTAGTCCCATGACCTTTGTGAATACTTTGATCATGGTAGTTTTAGCGATACCTGGAACACCTTCCAATAATATATGTCCTCCAGTCATCAAACAGATCAAGAAATCATCGACTACCTCGTCGTAACCTATGATCACTTTACCTATCTCTTTTTTTACTGCATCGAATTTCTTTCTATAATCTTTGAATTCATCCAAATTATCCAGCTCCTTTTTCTTAAGTATTGCCAAATTTATCGAATATCATCTCGAGTTTGTCTCTATCCCATTCAGGATTTTCCTCTAACAGTTCGTCGATCAGATCATTATCCTCTTCGTTTGGAACAAATATCGACAGGACATACATGATTCCTTTAAATATAATGTTTTTGAAATCTGGAACTATTATAGATAAAGATACCCCCAAACCGATTACTAAGATCAGGAATGTTATCGTTTCTGACGGATACTGACCTCTGTATACCATACCCTGAACCAGATTTACTTCTCGATGGCTTTCGTCAAATACAATATTATTTCTTCCTGAAGATGCATAATCTAATATGTTGTTAGTTAAAATTCTATTATCGAGTTCCTCTCTCATAGAGTTGATAAATATACTAGGGTCAGAAACTAGGATTAATTTTCCCTCTCCATATTCTTCCATGGTAAGCAAAGGTATGTGCCTTCTTTCTTCACCTGGATCATTCATCCCGTTGTTATTTCTATCTATCCAAGATGCCTCAGATGAGTTCATATAGGATTTTGCATTTCTACCGGGAACTATACCTGTAGGTTTGTTTAGAAGTACATAAGACACATTTTGGGTTATATCGCTATCCCTGACATTGTATGCTACACCAAAATCAGGTTTTTTCTCAAAGGATAGGTCGAGTACAGGATCACCTATAAATCTAGAACTCGTGTTGAGTCCATTTAATAATGAATTACCACTACCGAAATCATCAGACAATACAACTATACCGCCCTTTTTCATGAATGAATCGATATATTCAGTTTCACTTTCAGTGAAATTCTGCTTTGGACCCAAAATCACAAGCGAAGATCCGTTGGCAGATAAAGAATACTGGGTCAATTCCTTTTGAGTAACATCCATGGATTCACCACTTTCAAGCTCTAAATTTGGTGTAAATTTACCTACTTGATTCGTTCTTACAGCCAAATCACTGCATCCGTTCCAGCCTGGATTATAAACACTAAAATCAGCATCGGTGGTTACTACAGGTGCAGATAGAGATAAAAATAGGATTAACAATACTATCGATCCTATTACTACATAAAGTGTAACTTTCTTTAAAAATTCGTTCACCATAACACCTCATCTTTTACTTTAGTCAAAGAGTTATTGAAGACCTCCAACTCAGAACTCGAAATTGTTCTCTGGGTAAAGTACGCTTTCTCGAAAATGTCTGTGATTTTCTGTAACTCATCTTCTAGTCCAATCTTGTGGGATATATCACTCAAAAGGTCTCGATGGGTCTTTCCTTTCTTGATATCAACTATCCCTCTTTCCTGTATTCTATTTATCAATTGTCCGTAAATATAAGATATTTCATCCTTATTTTCTGCTCGGGTGAGAACTGGTTCTTCACTCCCTTCATATAAATCCTCATCCTCAACACTTTCGTCCTTACCAGTATGGATTTCATGTTTTTTGAGATAATTATAAACCATACCCGCGATTATACTCATTACCATTACAAATATTAAAACGATTATATCTTCTAGATCAAAAATTCCAAAGATCTTATCATCATCTTCTTCTCCGATTATATACCCATCATCTCCAATGTACAGCCCTATCTCTTCTGATTCTGATTTTCTATATTTTTTAGTCTCGTTAAACACAGCTTTCAATTCATGATTTCCTTCTTTAAGATTTAATGACACAACATCTAATTCTAGACTGTACGAGCCATTTTTAGTCGTGTTGATCTCTTTTACCATTTTTCCATCAATTAGCAATTTGATTCTTAAATCCTCTATCCCTTTTTTTGAAGTTTTATTCAGTAGAAACCCTTCAAGTGGTAGAGGTTTTTCCTTTTACTTCAGGTTTCAATTTTAGAATAGTGGGTATATTTCTTTTTATCAAAACAGTATCTGAAGATGATGTTATAGTATCATTACCCTGATATTCGAATGATAAATTATTCCTCCCCCATGGAAGATTATTTGAGCCTAAATTTAAATTAAATATTCCATTACTCTGTATAGATACTTCTTTACTAAAATTGGTTTTTAATTTAATCGATGATTTATCTATGGGAGCACTGCATGAAAAAGATCCATGAATATTTACGATTTCGTTATAATAAAGATCATTATCAGATTGTACAGTTAAATCGGATGGCCATCTTACAATGTCAACAGTATGATTATCTGATCGAATTTCCTTAGACGGGGCTGCTACCCTATATTTCTTTTTACCCAGATTTACATCCCAAGGTACTTTCATCTCAGTTATATAATGACCCTTTTCATCTGTCATTACCTCTTCAACCTTAACCCCATCAATATATATTTCAATAGATGTGTTTTCAATATACTCTCCACCTTTTACCAAAAAACCCTCCAATTCGTATGTCTCTCCAGGATGAAGTAAATCAGGAGTATACAGAGTCACAGATAAGGGTAAATCTTTGTACTTTTCTAAAATTAAATCCAACAATTGTTTATAACGCTTTATTAATGAATTACATTCTTGAACTTGCTCTTCCACTAATTCGAGGTCAAAAATTGAATCTTTAAGAGGAACATAACTACTTTCGATACCCTCTAAATATCTCTCCATTTGCCTGAGATTATAGGATGCATCATTGAAACTCGATATTTCACTAAAAGAATGTCCAGTGTTATTTACTTCTATACTTCCATTGTTAAAATGTCTTATCACATCTGTAACATTTCTCACTAAGTTATCATGACTCTCAGTATACCCTGTCAAGTTGACAGACATCCTGTAAAAAGGCTGATAATTCTCTTTAACATATTCATAACTGGAAACTTTTCCTTTGATTTTCTTCAGTAGATCATGAGCATCGAACAGATTTTCTTCAACCCCATCGCCAACCTCTAAAGATGAATTCAGAGAATCCTGGCTATAAGAATAATTAAAAGAACCGAACCTTCCTTTATCTGGATTATATTCTGTCGAATAGTTAACTTTCAGGGAATCATGCAAAGAACCTACGATCTTTAGTTTGGTCCTATTCAACGATGCATACAGAGTGTTTAAATTTGTTCTAGCCTTTTCAAAATTTTCATGACTATCTGAAGCTGAAGCAAAACTGGCAAAGGTGGAAGAAAGCAAGACGACTAATATAATCAAAGGTAATATTTTTTTAGTCTTCAATCAGCTTTCACCTCTTAAACCATATCTAATTATATTCATATTAGACCCAATGTCATGCATTATATTTCTCAACTAAATCCTGCTAATTATTAAAGCTAATCTCTTAAAAACTTTTGCGATAATTTTATTATCCATGGTCTAAATTCACCGTAAAAGATGAAGATATACAAGATATTAAGACCAGAATACATATCAAAAGTCATCGGCGCAGTATTTCTAGCGACAGCTCTTTACTTGTTCTTATACACAGATTACACTAACGCTGCATTGGCTTCTGCTTTCATAGGTATTTTTACAGTACTAATCGTGAACCAACCGACGGTGGACGAATCTACAGCTAAGGCTGAACTCTCCAGCGGTGTTACGCCTATAAATGAACTTCTCAAGGATTTAGAACTGAAGAGTAAAGGAATTGCAGTTCCACCGATGCGAAATCTTACAGAATCCAGGACTTACATACCAGCTGGTGATTTTAAAGAATTGCCTGAACTGTATGACGATATGACAGTCGTATCCGGTGGCAGAGGAAATATGGGTGTTTCTTTAGTACCTCTGGGAAAAACCTTACTTGACGAGGCAAAGAGTAAGATGGAATATGATATCGAAGGAGAAGGGATAGAAGCTTCTAGAGAGATAATGGGTCATCTATCACAGGGTATGGAATTAGCTAAATCGTTCAGTCTAAGAGATGAGGAGTATATCAAATTGAGGATCACACATGGGAAATATCTCGATTACTGTGAAAAACTGAGAGAAGATTCTCCAGATATCTGTACGAGGACTGGATGTCCTATATGTAGTGCTTATGTTACAGCTGCAGCGGAAGGAATCTCCAAACCTCTTAGAGTATTCAAGCTCGAAAAAGATGGAAAATATATTAAAATAGGTCTGGAGGAAGTTTGATGCATATCTCTCAAAAGATTGCATTGGCCATGACAGTATGGGTCTCTCTCGTCCTTTTGATGGTTGGGAATCAAAGTTTCGAACTATTCAGTATCTTGGTTCTGATAGGGTTACTTATCTCTAGAGAACTCTCAAGCGTTTACATCAAACCATCATTAGCCGACAAACTAGACGTGTTCATCCAGATCGGTATAATAATCTTCATCGCTATCGTAGCTAGGAGAATATTGAGCATCTTGGGAATTTTCTAGATATTATCTTCCACAGCATCTAAAAACAAATCGTTTATCTTTCTAGTCGCCACTGTAACACGTATATAATCTTCTAAATTCTCATCGTCAAATATACGGATTCTTATCCCTTCCTCGAGTAGATCTTCATATAACCTTTCCGAATCAACACCTGCAGGAACTCTTGCAAATACAAAGTTAGTCTCGGAAGACAGGGGGTTGAATCCCATATCTTCAAGCTCCCATTCAATATATTCTCGCTCATCTATTGTTTTTTGGACAGCCTCATCGACCATCTCTTTTCTTTCTATCGCTGAGCAGACGACTGATAAAGATAGTGTATTAACATTATAAGGCAGCATATTTGACAATATCTCAACGCCCATCTCATCTGAAGAAATCGAATATCCCACTCTCGCTCCAGCTAATCCCCATGCCTTTGAAAATGTTTTGACTATTATCAGGTTAGGATATTGAGATATAAGATCTATATAATTCTCTGATGAGTATTCTGAATAAGCCTCATCAACTACAACTAGAACACCGTGTTCCAATAATAAAGAAAGATGATTTCTATCGATAGAGATACCTGTTGGATTATTGGGTGAACAAAGTATCAATCCATCCACTTCCTCCATAAACTCGGTATGTGTTGGAACTGTAAAACTAGACGTTAAAGGGATTTCCATTATTTTCCTTTCATTCCTTCTAGCAAAAAAATTGTACATCTCATAGGAAGGAACATAACTTGCCATTATTCCATCTTCAGGAATGACCGTTTTATAGATGGTATCAAGTACTGCATCCGAACCATTGCCCACAACTATCTGATTGATGTGGACATCATAAAAATCAGCCAACTTTTCCTTAAGAGGTCTTGCACTTGGTGAAGGGTATTCCGATATCTCACAATCTAGATCATCCATTATGCCTTCATAGTACTCATCAGGGAGTAAAAAGTTCTCGTTTGAATCTAACGGGATCTCGTCTCCCTTTTCTGGATAGGTTACCTCTCGCTTAATCATCCATCATAGATTTTAGAGAAACGTTATAAATTTATTGTTAAAAAGATAAGAGGTTTTAGAGGTAGGCTCTCTGAGCCTCTCTGCCTTTTTCCTTCTCCTCTCGCTCTTCGATCTTCTGTTTTACTTTCTTCAGGGCTTCATCGAAGTGTCTCTTGTAAACCTTGGCTTTTTTTATGCTATCTTCAGTCAATTCGTTACCCTTATCAACGAATTCCCTTATAGACAGCATCACTGCTTCATTACAGATCGAAGCTATGTCTGCACCACTCATGTCATCAGTTTTACTTGCAAGTCTATCAACGTCTACATCATCTGCAAGCGGTTTGTCTTTTGTGTGGACTTTGAATATCTCTTTTCTTGCTTCTTTATCCGGTTTGTCCACCATTATATGCCTGTCAAATCTTCCCTGTCTCAATAAAGCTGGGTCTATCAGATCAGGTCTGTTGGTAGCTGCTAGAACCACAACATCATGTAGGTCTTCAAGACCGTCAAGCTCTGTCAACAACTGTGATATAACTCTTTCAGATACGTTTGAATCAGAAGATGCTCCTCGTCTAGGTGCTAATGCATCGATCTCATCGAAAAATATTATCGTTGGTGCCGCCTGTCTGGCTTTCCTGAACGTTTCTCTGACAGCCTTTTCACTCTCTCCAACCCATTTAGAGAAGAACTCTGGGCCTTTGACAGATATAAAGTTAGATTCGCTTTCTCTTGCCACAGCTTTCGCCATCAGTGTTTTACCTGTGCCCGGGGGACCACTCATCAAGATACCCTTAGGTACTTCAGCATCCATGTGTTCGAATATATCGGAATACTGAATAGGCCATTCAACAGCCTCTCTCAGTTCCTTTTTTGCCTCTTGCAATCCACCAACATCTTCCCATGTAACATCTGGTGTTTCTATTACAACTTCTCTCATGGTAGATGGATTCATCTCTCTTAACGCTTTGTTGAAATGCTCTTCTTTCACCTCTAGTTTCTCTAGTATTTCTGGAGGTATCTGTTCCAAGTCCAGATCAATATCTGGAAGTATCTCTCTTAAAGCCAACATCGCTGCTTCTTTTGCTAAGGCTTCGATATCAGCACCTACAAAACCATGTGTATGCGCTGATAACTCCTCTAGATCAACTTCTTTAGACAAGGGCATACCTCTAGTATGTATCTCCAGGATCTCTTCTCTACCATTCTTATCTGGCATGCCAATCTCTATCTCTCTGTCAAATCTACCGGGCCTTCTTAATGCTGGGTCTAGAGCATGTGACCTATTGGTTGCCCCGATCACTATCACTTTTCCTCTAGCTTCAAGGCCATCCATCAGGGATAATAACTGAGCTACGATCCTTCTTTCAGTCTCTCCAGTAACTTCGTCTCTCTTTGGAGCTATAGAATCAATCTCATCGATGAATATGATCGAAGGTTGGTTCTCTTCAGCCTCTTCAAATATCTCTCTTAACCTTCCTTCACTCTCACCGTAATACTTCGACATTATCTCTGGACCACCAATATTGTAAAAATTAGCATTAGTCTCACTAGCTACAGCTTTTGCCATCAAAGTTTTACCAGTTCCAGGGGGTCCGTGAAGCAGAACACCCTTAGGTGCTTCGATACCTACTTTATCGAACAGTTCTGGATGTCTCAAGGGTAATTCGACCATCTCTCTAACTTTTTCTATCTCTTTATCCAAACCACCTATATCTTCGTAGGATACTCTAGGAACCTTGGCTATCTCTTCCTTGCTTATCGGTTTCTCAGAGATGCTCACTTGAGTTACATTTGGTTTTATTATAACAGCTTTAGCACCAGGTGAATAGGATTTTACAACTAGCTCAATCTTATTACCCATTATATTAAGCGTGATCGAATCACCTTTAGTGATCGGTCTATCTCTAAGAGCCTGCTGTCTGAGGTATTCCTCACCACCCATCAATCTGATAGGTTGAGTAGGTGCAAAAGTCACCTTTTTCGCAGGTTTTGCATCTACATTTTCAATACCTACTTTTTCATCTATCTTAACTCCAGCATTTCTTCTAGTTGGGCCATCAATCCTGATCACTCCAGTATTTCTATCCTTTTCCTCTCCCGGCCAAACTTTAGCTGCTGTTTGTTTATTGCCATAAATCAGAATTATATCTCCGCTGTTCAAACCTAATTTTTCCTTAACTTCAGGGTCTATTCTAGCTAAACCTCTCCCAACGTCGCTTGACTTTGCTTCTGCAACTTTCAATATTTTTTCTCTCGACATGAATATCTTCTCCAAGAAACTTTACAACTCAAGGTTGTTATCTATTAGTTGTAAAAGTATTATTAGGAGTTCTATTTAAAAGTTTCTCTCAATCGGCTCAGAAGAAAACCGCCGTTAGTAGAAAATAATGCAGAAATTTAACCTGGTTTGAAGGATTATACATAGTTTTCAGAGCATCATTTACATCTAATTCGAAATTATAAACTTTTGAATAAAGGTTTTCTGCATAGCCACCAATAGCAAAACTTATTATATCTATCCCTCTGATTATTTTAATGATGGGTACGATCACAATCGATATTTTCACTTTCATACTCGCACTCGTGTTGGGTCTTTTGATAGGTGCTGAGAGAGAGTTCCACGCAAGGGATAAAAGAGTCCCCGTCATAGCTGGGATCAGAACCTTTCCACTGGTGTCCATCCTTGGATTTTTTATCTCGTTCAATTTCGATAAAGATAACATCCTATATTTTGCTGGGATCGGTATATTATTCTGTGTATTGCTTTTCACACTTATAATTAAAAAAAAGAGTGAATATCCTGGTTTGACCACATCGGTTTCTCTGATACTTATCTTTCTCATTGGTATCGCTGTAGGGCTTGGCTACCTTGTCGAATCGATAATGATAGGATTCACTGTTTTTACTCTGAACTATTCTAAAAAGAGATTACATTATTTTGCTGACATACTGAGCAAAGAAGAGTTGATGAGCGCATTAAGATTCTTATCAGTGATCGCTATTTTCATTCCTCTCGCATATACTATTGGGTCTGTCCATCCCTTAATTGGTCCTGGCAGAGTTTTCGATACGGTCAAATTTCTACTGATGATCGTTTTCGTATCTACGATCTCATTTATCAGTTACCTTATAACTAAAATCATAGGGACATCTAAGGGGTTAAAAATAATTGCTTTCGTCGGTGGATTTGTAAGTTCTGCTGCATCTACTGCTTCGATGTCAGAAAAACTCAAAAAAAATCCTAACATGTTGAACACGATATTTGGCTCAATATTGATTACAAACACATCTATGGTTTTGAAAAGTCTGATAATATTGATGGTGATGGCTGGAACCAGCCTTGCATTTCCATTTTTGTGGCCTGTTTTCGTATTCATCTCTGTGACTTTAGTTTTTGTACTTTACAGAAAGGGGGAGTATATGAAGGAAACACATAAAATTTATTTAGGTACTCCCTTTGCGATAATACCTGCTGCTAAATTTGCTTCTCTGTATATACTGATATCTGTTTTTACATATTTTGCGAAAACTTACCTAGGGCCGATAGGTATCTACGCTACATCTATCGGTGGTGTAGTATCCACCACCTCTGTTACAGCTTCGATGGCTAGTATGTACACTGCAGGTGAGATCTCAGGAAATATAGCACTGACCACACTATTATTTTCAGTTTTATTTGGAACTGTTTCCAAAATACTCATCGTAAGAACATTTGATAAAAATTTAGCTAAAAAAATCATACTCCCTTTCAGTTTAATCTCTATCATAATTTTTATAACTGCTCTATCCTTGATTCTAACATAGGAAAATAAATAAACCTCCTTAATTTAGGGTACATCGATGATGATAAGCAGTGGAATCATATACGCTGTAGTTATAATAGGCGGCTTCATAGGGATATTCGCAGTTCTAGATAAATTAGAGCTGATTCAAAAGTATGGTTTAGAACTATCTGGACCCTTTCTCATGTGGAGGACTGAGAAAGGGAAAAGGTTGATAGACCGAATAGCTCAAAAGAAAAAATTTTGGGAAAGGTATGGCAACTTCGCTCTCATAATCGTCGGTATCTGTATGATCATTATTTTCCTGTTAGTTGCATGGTCAGCATATGTAGCGACCACAATCCCAGCTTCTCAAGCTCCTTCTCCTGAATATATTTTAGGTATCCCTGGTATCAACCCGCTGATACCGATATGGTACGGCATACTTGGATTAGCGATAGCCATTATAATACACGAATTCTCACATGGTATCCTCGCTAGAGCAGCTGATATCACGGTTAAATCCCTTGGTCTTATATTCCTGGTAGTCCCTATGGGGGCTTTTGTGGAACCAGATGAGGATGAAATGGACAAATTAACACCCATAAAACGTGACAGGATATATGCAGTAGGTCCCACTGCCAATATTATATTAGCCATCATCTTAGTGATTTTATTCTCTTCAGTTATGATGGGGGCTGTATCTGCTAAAGATGACGGGATCGTAGTAAACAATATTGTGAATGATTCTCCCATGGATGATACTGATATAAAAAACGGAGAACAGATAATCAGCATAGGTGATACAAAAATCAACAATTTCGATGATATTCATTCACTCGAATATGAACCCCTTCAGGAAGTAGATGTTAGTAGTAAATACGATGGTAAACTAAAGTCTACTGAAGTTACAGCTGGTTTAGTAATATTAGCTACCAGTGATGGATATCCTGCGGATAATGCTGGGCTCAAAAAAGGGGATATAATATACAAGATGGATGATGAACTAATCCATAATTATAATGATTTTAATTCATTTTTAGATGATGCTACCGGTGGGCAATCAATAACTGTAAACTACAAAAGGGATGGACAAGACCTAAGTAATGTCACTCTGACATTGAAGGATAAATACGAGAGTTACAAAGAACTCAATCCTAACCAAAATAGAGAAGAGTACAAAGGTAAGGGATATATCGGTGTCTCGGTATCCTATATGGGATTCACTGGATGGGATATAAATATGCTTCCTGAACTTCTTTCTAATCCCTACAAGGACGCTGATTCTTTAGGAGACTACTTCACAGCTTCGATGACTTATATCGCACTGCCCTTCCAGGGTTTGTCTCCAGTCCCTGAAGATATAGGAAGTCTGTATGAAATAAATGGCCCGTTATCTGTGATGCCTAATAATGTGTTTTGGGTAGTCGCTAACTCATTGTACTGGGTATTCTGGCTGAACCTGATGGTTGGTTTGTTCAATTCATTACCAGCAGTTCCACTGGATGGAGGCTACATCTTCAACGATGGAGTTATAAAGTTCTTGGATAAATTTGGGGTTAAGAAGGATACAGGAGAAAAGATAGCTGATAAGCTGACATACGCTGTCGCGCTGTTCATACTGTTCTTGATAATATGGCAGCTCGTCGGACCTAGACTGTGAAATCCGAAATAACTATTAGGTCATCTCCTTTTATTACATCTATGTTACCGTTCAAAGAAGTTGCCATCGCAGATAAAAATTCAGAGTACAGAGGTGTACCACCTATTGAGCTAATGGAAAATGCAGGTAAAGGTCTGGCAGATGTTATTTATGATAGATTTCCAGATAAGAAAGTGTTATTTATTTGTGGTACAGGAAACAACGGTGGTGATGCGTATGTCGCTGCCAGATACCTATCTGATAAGATAGGTTCTCAGAATGTGACAGTTTTTCTGATAAAGGGTGAAGGGAGGATACGAAGTGATATCTCTAGGAAGAACTTTGAGAGATTGGGCTGTGAAATAGTTGAAGAACTTGATTGGAATAAATATGAAAACCATCTACTAGTAGATGCACTTCTAGGAACTGGGATAAGCGGTGAGATAAGAGAACCGTATAGGTCTGTTATGAAAGAGATGAATGAACATGATAACCCAATAGTATCGGTTGATGTACCCTCGGGTTTAGGTGCAGATCTAAAGGTAAACCCACAGATTACAGTAACTTTTCACGATGTAAAAATAGGCATGACTGAAGATAAGTGTGGTGAGATAATAATCAAAGACATAGGCATTCCAAAAAAAGCTTTGGAATATACCGGTCCAGGTGAGATGCTGCTGTATCCCAAACCCAGAGAAGATTCCCATAAAGGAGATAACGGAAACTTACTGATAGTGGGAGGAGGACCCTACACAGGAGCACCTGCTTTAGCTGCAAAAGCAGCATACAGAACTGGAGCTGATCTAGTCCATCTGGCTGTTCCGAGTGATATCAAAGATATTGTAGCTGGTTACTCAGAAAGTTTTATTGTTCATCATCTGGAAGGAAACAGATTGAAAAAGAGCCATAAAGAGACTGTTTTAGAGATCGCTAAGAAATGCGATGCTGCAGTCCTAGGTCCGGGTCTTGGTGATGATGAAAATACTCTAAAGGCAGTTAAATTACTTATCGAAAATTTAGACATACCGGTCCTGATAGATGCTGATGGCTTGAAAGCTGTAAGTAGATATGACATCAAATTCGAAAATGAAAGTATCATCACTCCTCACATGGGCGAATTTATGAGGCTCTGTGATGAAGATGATTTCCCAGAAAGTGCTGCAAGATTTGCTGAAAAACATGATGTTACGGTGGTGGTCAAAGGAAAAGAAGATTTTATCACCGATGGTATGAGGAAGAAATGGAACGACTTCGGTAATTCTGCGATGACAGTTGGTGGAACTGGTGATACTTTATCAGGTGTGATAGGCGCTCTGATATCTAAGGGGGTCAAATCATACGAAGCAGGAAGGTTGGGCTGTTATATCACCTGTAAAGCTGGAGATAGGGCCTTTAAGAGTAAAAAGTGGGGTCTATTGCCAGAGGATATTGCAGAAAACATACCTGAAATACTAGAGGGATAGAAAAATTAATTAAATATATCTCTTATACCAATCTTGGCGATAATTTTGAGTAGAAAGGACTTAGAGGACTCACTAAAGAGGCTTATCAAGAAGCCAGGGATAAAGTACTGCTCAATAGTAAAGATGAACGGCAACCTTATCGATTTTGAGGGGGAAATTCGTAACATGAGTTTAGATACTTACAGTGCAATGTCAGCTACCATCTATGGTGCAGGAAAAACGGCAAACGACCATATCAATACCGATGAACCACACAATATTGTGATAAATGATGGAGGAGGTAGAACTATCATCGAAGGTGTTGGTCGTTCACATATCATAGTGGTAAGAGTAGGACTCGATGTAGAATTGAATAAATTGATAAATGAAATTGAAGAGGAAACAAAATTCTTATCAGAAAACTGGTTAAGAGGTCACGTGATTTCCTCTCTGAAGGATAAATACGGATGATTTTCCGTTATCATCCAGGTTTCCAATCATTTTTTCCATTATAAAGATAGAAAACTTAATTTATAATGCTCTTGTTAGTTTAAGTTAGTCGTTATCGGAGGAATAATTGATGAGGAAAAGTCCATTATTAGAACCATTGAAAAAAATCAGCTCAAACGATCAAATCGAAATTTCCTGTATAGTAAAAACAAATGGTGATGTTTCAGCAAGTGTGGGTAATCTAGATACATTAGAACTTGAAACCTTCGGAATCATGTCCGCAACGATATTCGGTGCTGCCTCAACCTCCAATGGTCAGTTAAAGAAAAAGGAACCTAGACAGATCGTTATCAAATCCTCAGATGGTAACACAATTATAAATAATATGTCTAAAGACCTTCTTCTCGTTTTAAGAGCTAAGCCTGATCTTGATTTAGACAATGTGGATAAAACTTTTGGTAAACATATAAATGAAATAAAAAATAATATAACGTGATATTTATGGAATATTTGCGGCTTCCTGAAGAATTAAATAATTTCTTTGAAGGGGTAATGGGAAGATCATTGATAATCAAAGGTAACGCTGGGACAGGAAAGACCATCATGAGTCTCAGCATCATAGAAAAGATAGGCAGTCTTGATAATTCATTTTATCTATCTACAAGGGTAACTAATGAAGCTTTGTACAGTCAATTTGAATGGCTTAAAGAAAAAGATTGGAGATCAAGTCTGATAGATGCCAGCATGGATTTTCTTAAATCCGTTTCTAAGAGTAAAAAGGGGGCTGCGGAATTTAAAACTCGTAAATCAGAAGAACTTGACAAGCTGGATAAGGCTAGAAAAGTTCTAAAAGAGATGAGGAGTAAAAAAGAAGTCGAGAGAAAACTTCCAGAACATGTAAGCAGAAATATGCTTGTCTCCTTGGAGGAAGAAGAAAAGCTGAGCGAGATTGAGGATCTCTATGATAAAGTTGAGGGGCGCCTTCCAGATAATTCATTCGTAGTGATAGACAGCATAGAAGCCATCATCGAAAGATATGGAATCAAAGCTAAAAAACTGATCAAGACGTTACAGAAAGATCTGGTGGAATGGTCTGGAGTCAAGTTAATTCTCATCTCAGAAAAGAAAGAATCTATGGAATGGGACTACCTAGTTGATGGAGTAGTCACTTTGAATGAAGAGGAATTTAAAGGTAGAAGATCAAGGGACTTGTATTTGAATAAATTGAGAGGGGTCAGGATAGAAAGACCATCTTATTTGTTTAGTTTAGAGGATGGAAAATTCCAATACTTCCCACCTATTAAATACCACACTAGAAAACCTATGTTAACACCTAACTCCATTGACGAAAATTTAGAAGGTCTATCAGGTTTGTATGAAGATTTTTATTCTTCTGGATCCAAAAAGTTGGATGAGATACTCGGAGGGGGATATCCTAAAAATTCCATCGTTTTAATCGAAGTCGACGATACGGTCCCTTTCTACGGCCAGATGAATCTATTAGGTCTGGTTGGTAGAAATTTTTTGACAAAGGGAAACGGAATCCTGAATATTTCCTCTGAAGCAAGGCGGCCCGATAAAAGAGACATATGTTCATGGTTCAGACAGATGGTACCCGATGTTGGAGAAAAAGCGTGTCAGAATTTCAAGATCAAAGGGACAACTAGTTTGGAAGACCTTTCAGAAGCTTATAAAGAAGTAAAATACTTCGCTAACGAGCCTATTCTAACCATAACCAACTGGGAAGGAGTAGAACACTCAGTAGCTAAACAAGAAGGAGAGATACCTAAGATAGCCAATGGGTTATTGGACCTGATGTCAATACACAGTGATCTGAACATAGGCATCGTTAGACCAGGGCTGGAGATCGCTCAGAAATTAAGAAATATTGCAGAAGTGCACCTAAAATTAGTTACAAAATACAATACCCTGCTTATGTATGGCGAAAAACCGAACACTATGATATACAATGTGAATGTTAAAGAAGGTGAAGAGGGACCTGACGTTGTGTTCGATCCATTAGTCTGATTTTTATAAAATATTCCTTAAAACTAAAGTTTTATAGTTAAGACCATATTAACCTAATTAAAGGTGTAATAATATGGTCGATATTAAAGCTCCAAGAGGGACAGAACTAAACTGTAAAGGATGGAAACAGGAAGCCATGCTTAGACAGCTTAAGAATAATCTTGAAAATGCGGAGGACCCTGATAATCTGATCGTATATGGTGGGTCAGGCAAGGCTGCTAGAAATTGGAAATGCTATGAGAAGATAGTTGAAACTTTAAAAGAATTAGAGAATGATGAAACTTTACTGATTCAGAGTGGTAAACCAGTTGGTGTTTTCAAAACTTTTGAAAGAGCTCCCAGAGTGCTTATAGCTAATTCGAACATCGTTCCAAAATGGTCAACTTGGGACAAATACTATGAATTAGAGGATTTAGGCTTGATAATGTACGGGCAGATGACCGCAGGAAGCTGGTGCTATATTGGAACTCAAGGTATTATCCAAGGTACTTACGAGACATTCGCTGCCGCTGCTCGTAAACATTTTGACGGTACTTTAGAAGGTAAATTATGTTTGAGCGGTGGTCTTGGTGGAATGGGCGGTGCCCAGCCATTAGCCATCAAGATGAACGGTGGTGTAGCCCTGGTAGTTGAAATAAATCCAAAAAGAGCAAAGAGAAGATTGGATGCAGGTTATTGTGACATAGTTGTTGAAGACTTAGATGAAGCCCTAAATCTTGCTTTAGAAGCTAAAGAAAAAGGAGAAGCTAAAGCTATAGGATTGATAGGAAATACTGCTGAAACCCATCCAAAGATTTTGGAGAAAGGTATCATACCAGATATGGTAACAGATCAGACCAGCGCTCATGATGCTATGGCTTATTTCCCGAAAGAATTGAGTTATGAAGAAGGTTTAGAGTTAAGAGAGAACGATCCTGAAAAATTTAAAGAGAGGGCTATGGAATCGATGAAACTTCACTGCAGGACCATGGTCAAGATGCAGGAAGAAGGTGCTATCGCATTCGATTATGGAAATAATTTAAGAGGACAGGCAAAGGATGCTGGGTTCGATGAAGCTTTCTCATATCCTGGTTTCGTACCGGCTTATATACGACCTATGTTCTGTGAAGGAAGGGGTCCTTTCAGATGGATGGCACTTTCAGGAGATCCAGAGGATATATTGAAAACTGATGAGGTCGTAAAAGAACTGTTCCCTGAAAACGAACAGTTAAAGAACTGGATCGATCTTGCTGAAGAACATCTACCATGGGAAGGATTACCTGCTAGGGTATGCTGGCTGGGATATGGTGAGCGGCATAAGTTCGCTAAAAAGATCAATGAAATGGTAGCTAGCGGAGAAATCTCCGCACCGATCTCTATTACTCGTGATCATTTGGACGCAGGTAGCGTAGCCAGTCCAAACAGAGAAACTGAAAGCATGAAGGATGGTAGTGATGTGATCGCTGATTGGCCTTTACTCAACGCCATGTTGAATATAAGTGCTGGAGCTGACAGCGTTTCGATCCATAATGGCGGTGGAGTCGGTATCGGTCTATCCACTCATGCTGGTATGGTAGTTGTTGCTGATGGTACTAAAGAGGCTGAAGAGAACATAGAAAGAGTATTCAAAACTGATTCTGGATCCGGTGTGATGAGACACGCTGATGCAGGATACGAGAAGGCTATCGAATTCGCTAAAGAACAGGGAATCAAGATGCCGATGCTCGAAGATGATTAAAAACCTCTTTTTATTTTCCCGTATATTTGGAAAGATTTAATATAATCAATTTTTAGTCTGATATTTGATGACCGATGAATTCACTATAGAAAAAATTACACAGGATGATAAAGAAGAGGTCCTTGAATTATCATCTCATATATGGGAAGGTCACGATTACATACCTGATGTATTCGATGAATGGATAAGGGATGGTGGTTTCTACTGCGCCAAATTAGATGGAAAAATAATCGCAGTTGACAAGTTTACAGAGCAGGGAAATGGCGTTATTTGGCTGGAGGGTCTAAGAGTCCATCCTGATTATCAAGGAAAAGGATATGCTTCAAAAATGGTCAATGGGTTGATGGATATTGTAGAAGAGCATGATCACTCCGCTCTAAGGTTCCTAACAACTGCGAGAAAAGAACCTGTGAAGAAAATGGCAGGTGATCATGGTTTTGAAATTATGCAGGTTTATAAGTATCTATTAATCGATGAAGAAAGGTTGAAAGAATTTGATGAAATTGATTTGCCAAAGATAGAACATGTCGATCAAATTGAATTAGATAAAATAATGGATTTCATAGTTTCTTCTGAAGAGTATGATGATAATAAAGAACAGTATATGGCACACTGGACTACATATGATATTACAGAAGAGTTAATAAAAGATGAAATCGGAAAAGGAAACTGCTATCTTAT
This sequence comes from Thermoplasmata archaeon, assembly GCA_046538435.1. GTDB lineage: Archaea > Thermoplasmatota > Thermoplasmata > Halarchaeoplasmatales > Halarchaeoplasmataceae > CAYSTL01. Next base: position 20,707 of record JBKHIX010000013.1, read on the forward strand.
TAAAGATGATGAAAAAATAGATTCAATCATATTTTTCTATTACTACGAAGCCTATGACACCCTCAGCATCGCTTGTGTGGGGGGAAATAAAGAAGGAATCATCAAATTGATGAAGAAAGGAATAAATCTATGCAAAGAAAATAATTACTCTTCATTCACGATAAAAACAGCTTCTAAGAAGATCATAGATTGTGCAAAAGAAGCAGGGATGGAACCATCAGATCATTATGATGTCTTACTTTTTGAAAAAGTGAACTAGCTTCAACATTTAGCTATAAAATCTTCTAAAATTTCATTGAATTCATCCGACCGTTCAAGGTTTGCGAAATGGCCAGCCCTTTCCATCTCTACGACCTCTAGATTTTCTCTATCTTCAAAAATCTCAAGTGTTGATCCAAGATTTTTGTTAATCTCATCATCTTTTCCACCTTTTATCATTAAAATGGGTACATCAGTACTTTCTAAAGTTTTAATATATGAATAATTAGAGAGGTTCTTTTGACAATTTACTATGGTTTCTATATCTGTTAACGTAAATAGATGTGACATAATACGTTGAGTGGTCGGATAATTTGATGCTTTCCTTCCTAGATACTCACCATAACCATCTTTTCCATATAGCTTATAGACTACTTTATTTATAAATGAAATAAACTTCTGCGAAATCTTAGAAACATTTAATTCTGCTGTAGTGCCAAAGGTTATCAAAGAATGAAAGGATTCAGGTTTTTCTTTTAGATATTCATATCCAATGATACCTCCCATTGAATTTCCAACATAGTGGAATTTATCAATATTAAGTTGACGGAAAACATACACTAAATCTTCCTTAAATTTCTTTATTGTGAATTCCTTTGGATCATTATTTGGTGGTTTGGTTGAATCTCCATGTCCTTTAAGAGATAATGAAAGTACTTTGTAATCTTCTGAAAAATAATTTTGCTGGGGGAAGAATTGTCTTAGATTACTACCTAATCCATGTATAAATACGATCGTTTCATCATTCTTTTTTCCGGTCAATATATACTCAATTTCTCCTTCCGGTGTCTTACAGAATTTTATATCCTTTTTTATCTTAGACATCCAAGAAACATTATAATTAAATTATAAGGATTTTTCCTAATGATAATATAAAATATAAAAGGGTTTAGTCGAATCTCAACGCTTCTGCAGGTGAGACTTTACTTGCTTTTCTTGCGCTGGGTATGGCTGTTATCAGCATCGTGAAGTAAGCTATCAATGCGATCACTATTATCCTGGACCACGGTATCGCAAATTCCCAACCCATAGGTCTAAAACCATCATCCCATAGGACCCAACCGATTCCGATTCCAAGTACTGAGCCCAGAATTATTCCCGTTATAGTGATAAATGAGTTCTCTATAAGGAATGCGTAGGATATCATCCTTCTTTTGAATCCAATAGCTCTCATCATACCTATCTCCAACCTTCTCTCGTGAACAGCTCTTAGACTTATGATACCTAATCCAGCAATTCCAACTATAAGTCCAAGCCCCATATATCCGCTGAATAGGTCGAAGAACATGTATTGTGCATTTAGTGAGTCTTTTATTATGGTACCTATAACGATCGGTTGGAAACCATACTCAACGAATTCTTTTTCGAGATCTTTACCCATATCATCTGCATCAATATTATCTTTAGCATCGAAGAAGAACAGTGAATTTGAAGTTATATTGAAATCTTCTTCGACTGTCTCTTTGGACATGAACAGACCGTTGATAACGAACTGATCCATGAAACCGATCACTTTCTTTTGGACAGGACTATTGTTTTTATCCATCAGGGTGACAGTATCTCCTAACTCAACTCCCTGCATCATTCCGCCCATGTATTGTGATCCCTGAGATTGTGTTATCACAAGTGAAGGATCGGACATGATCGCTTCCCATACTTCGCTTTCAGAATCGTATTCATCCAAATGATCTGATATCCCAAAAGTGCTGTTCCGTACAAAATTCCTGTCGATACCAATAACCGAACGCCGCTGGTTGGCTCCTTCTACTGTCCGATTAGAGGGGACCATTCCTCTATAAGCTGAATCGATGTGTTCAAAATCATTATAGCTTATATTATGACTGTTTTCGATTTCATAATGAATGTTATCTATTGGTCTGTTGACATCTCCCACTCCTATAACATCGTAACCACCAGATTGTTCAGCGATCATATTATCGATATTATGGTCAAAGATGCCGACGATCATACCCATTACAGTTATCGCGAATATAATCAAGGCGAAAATAAAGATGGTCATACCAGTTCTGAATTTCTCCTTCATAGGATGCGAAACTGCAGATAAAACTACAGCTTTGAATCCTTTAGCAGAACCGACCATCTTTTCCATCCCTTTCGTGATTATCGATCCATTAAGCATTATCACCAGAACACCAGCTGTTACAGAGAAGAGTCCTGATAGAATAAACATCTCTAGTCCAGAAGAATATCCTTCAAAGAAATGTAATAAAGATGACGGTGCCATCCACCATATGAGTAAGAAAATACCAACACCTGTATAGGCTATTCTATCGCCCACCCATCTTCGTATTACAGTACCAATACCTATTATTAGGAGTGAAACGCCCGTAACTGGTAACCACATTTGATTGGATTGAATTCCAGCAAATGTCATCAATCCACCGATGATTAGACCTGCTATAGATGCATAAAATATCTTTTTACTCTTCTTTGATACCGGCGGTTCTGGTATCTCTCTTATCGCTCTTACTATATTGAGTTTAGAGATCCTGGTGACTGAGAAAATAACGGTCACCATGGTTAAAAGAAAGCCAGCTGCAAAAGCCAGTATCAAGCTGCTTGTTTCGATTCCAAAATAAGAGAGTAAAGACATATCTCCCCCAAATATAGCGAAGATGTCTTCCATGAAATAAAATATAATATAGGTCAAACCTACACCAACAAGTGCACCTATAAAAGAAGAACCTAAAGAATAGAACAAACCTTCATAGGAAAATACCCTTCGTAGATGACTTCTTTTCATACCTATAGCTCTGCTCATACCCATTTCAGATTTTCTTTCTTCACCGAGCATCACAAAGATATTGATAGTAAGAATAATCCCTGCTACAATTGCAAATGAACCAAAGATGATGAACATGTCTGAAAATTGAGATATTCCTTCTTTAAAATCTTCAAGGCTTTGCTTTTTATTAGATCTTACCTCCATATTTCTGTACTCAGGATTGCTTTTGATTATCTGTTCGATATCATCAGCAATCTGCTCACTGTATTTTGTCCCTTCCTTTACACCTCCAACTGAGGTAACTCTGATATAATTTATCTTATTGCTGAGGGCGAAAGCATCCTGAGCATCTTCCAGGGACATTATTATCTTATTAGACCCATCCCATGCTGCTCTACCTTTATTTTCAATAATTTCTTTTACCTCGTAATTATTGCCCCGAGGATAATTCTGAGCAAAAAGTTTGATAGTGTCTCCTTCTTCCGCTTCTAAATTCTCTGAAAGCTTTTCAGTTATGTACACTTCACCAGAAGATAAAGAAGTTTTGATTTCATCACCATCTTTGTAAAGGGGTCCAAAACCTTCGTCCGAATCCAAATCCATTCCGATTACTTTTGTGTTCGGTTCTGAAAGCCTTGAACTCGGATTTATTACAGAAGCTGAACCATGAACTTCGCCTGAAACTCCTTCTACATTCTTTACTGATTCGATATCTGATTTAAAATCAGAAAAGGTTTCTAAACTCATGGATTGATAATTACCTTGAGCGGTGTTATTGTAAATTGTTACATCTGTTTCCTGCCATTCTTCGTATATTTCTCCCTCGACCATGTTGTCCATAGTATCTCCGACGCCGAAGGAAGAAGAAATTATGGCTGTACCTATCATCAGCCCTAGAATTACTATAATCGTGTTGGTCTTTCTTCTAAATATGTTTCTTAAACCTATTTTAAAAAGTACTTTATGACGAAGGGCATCGATGAGAACTATACCTACTACCACCGCTATGATTATGAGCAGCGGGTTGATCATTTACTTCAAGCCTCCTTCACTTCGTCCCTATCGATCACTCCACTCTCCATGTGAAGTGTTCTCTCAGCTCTGTGTGCAACCCTATTTTCGTGGGTGACCAATACCATGGTATGTCCGTTCTTATCGTTCAGTTTACATAATAGGTCCATGATCTTATCCGATGTTTTGGAATCCAGATCACCGGTCGGTTCATCTGCCCATACAATTTCTGGTTCGTTAACTATAGCTCGAGCTATTGTAACTCGCTGTCTTTCCCCACCCGATAGCGCTGATGGCCTATGACCTATTCTATGTCCAAGGCCTACCATCTTTAAAGCTTTTTCAGCTTTCTCTCTAGCATCATCTGATTTACCGGCCAGTAAAAGCGGTAATTCTACATTCTCAACAGCTGAAAGAACTGGAAGTAGATTATAAAACTGGAAAACAAAACCCATGTTCATAGCCCTCATCTCGGTCTTTTCATTATCTGATAATGATTCTAGGTGTTTCCCACCAATCCATACCTTCCCTTTAGATATATCGTCCAATCCAGATAAACAGTTCAATAAAGTAGTTTTTCCACACCCAGATGGTCCCATAACAGCTACCATTTCGCCTTTATTTATAGATAAATTCACGCCACGTAAAGCATGAACTCTTACTTCACCTTCATAATATTTATGCAGTCCTTTGGCTTTAATCATAGGTCTAGACATCATACTTCCTCCAATATACTCTAAATTCTTTTTGTAATAACCTTACAACTAAAGCTTCTTACAAGAGATTATATATTTAAAGTTTTTTTATACACAATTTAGTAATTAATTAATCTAGGTTTTAATTTTCTATAAAGTAATATGGGTTGATATATCAATCACATTTCCTTTAAAACGATGTTTCCATCTTTAATATGTGCAAAAACACCCTTGTTCCCACCACGATATTCAGGTACTGAAAATATACTCAATAATTTTTTATCGAAGAAATATTTGTATCCCTTTTTGAAAACCTGATGAGCTCTTATGATTTTCTCCAGATCATTACGCTTCAGGAAATCGTTCACAGCCCTTTTCCCGTATAATTTGTAACCACCTCTGAACAGATTATCGTCAAAATCCATTATCCCATCATCAGGATCGTTCCAGAATATCTCTCGGTACTGTTCGCGGTTTCTATCTAATTGGTTTATCTCACCAACATCTTTGATCCCTTCAGGTATACCACCATGAGCTAAAAAGAAACCATTTACAACAGCGGATACTGGTAATTTATGGTATAATCTAACAATCTCGTCATAAAGGGATAATGAATAATGAGATTGTATCACTTGGTAGAATCCGTATCTTCTGTTCATCGCCTCTGTTTCATGATTTCCTCTTAAAAGTAGTGTCTTGTCGATTCTATCTAATTTTAATCCAAGCACATAGGCTAAAGTTTCAAGCTGTTCGTCTCCACGGTCTACATAATCACCTAGAAATATTATCGGTATATCTCGTTCAATAGCATATTCTGCAGCAGTTCTAGCTGTATTCAGTTCACCATGACAGTCCCCTACCACAACGAAGTCGTTCCAGTCCCTTTCAACAAGATTCTCTTTTTCCAGCTCTGCAACAGCATCACGTACTAACTTACGGTACTCACTTTCCTGGATCGACTCTAAACCATCAGTCAAGATCCTATCGACTACTTCACTCATCCATTTATCTTTAACCTGTTCTCTGCTATTTCAATCACACGGTCCAGTTTCCCTTTGTACTCTTTTTCCAATCTATCGCATTCCTCGAGCATCTCTTCCTTGAACTCTTCGTCTTTTATATCTCCAAGGTTTATCTTTACGTTGGCTATACCTCCGATGATACCTGAATAGGCCATCTGTGCACTTACCAATGCATCGCTTACCGCATCCTTTTTACCGTGTTTAGCTGCTTTCTTGGCTAGATCGATGACTTCAGCGGATGCTTTAGCCGTATCCATCGGTACCTCGACCGCGTGTTTAAGACCTTCCTCCATGGCTTTCTTCCTCTTTTCTCTCTCTTCTTTAGTTGATTTGGGCATCTTCTTAGCTTCCATGTACTTATCGAATGCATTGGTATCTTCATCAACAGCATTCATCAGCTTGTCTTTCAGTTTCTGTGCATTATCTGCCACGTGCATAAGTATCTCATCTATATCAGCGGTCCCTCTTCCGCCTGTACTCAAATTGCATACCATCGAAGAGAGTGCTGCACCTATTGAACCCGACAACGCAGCTATGCTGCCTCCTCCAGGGGTTGATGAATCTCTAGATACTTCATCAGTGAACTCATTTATCTTCATCTCAACGAGCGCGTCTTCTGGAGTTACAGGTCCTCCTATCAATTTTTCATCAGGGTCGAATTCAGCTACATCTCTAAGTCCTAAAGATTGTATAGCCGTCTCAATTATATCCTGTTCTGGAATTCCTGTCGATTGGTTCATCTTTTCTAGGTAATATTTACCAGTTCTAAGCAATGCATCATATGGTGCTAAACCAACTATCTCACTACCAGTAACTCTTGCTCCCATCTTTCTAGCTCTATCCCGAGCGAATTCATAAACATCGTGCAGGTTTGTTTTCTTATAATTTGTCAGATTAATCGATATCTGTGCTCTATTGTATTCATCAACATACCAACCAATAGCTTTACAGTGATCGAAGTTCCCTCTCTGTTTAACAGCCTTACCTTCCAAGTTTTTAACATTATATCCGTATTCCTTTTCTAAGAATTCTTTCAGATCGTAGTCATGCTCTTCTTTCGTATGCTCATGAACTTCCTGGAATGTATCTCCTACGAAATCACATTCACCGCATGGGAATTCATCTTCACCATATCTGACTATCTTACCTTTCCAGTAGTGCTGGTCTGTACTGTTCTCTCTTTTTGCTCTACCTCTTCTCCTCATCTCTAAGGCTATATCCCAGGCGACCTTCTTGTTCTTTGTATTTAGATTTATGTTGTAAGCAATCAGGAATTCACGGGCACCGATGACAGTCGCACCAGTTTTCTTTGTTCTTTCGTTCCATTCTGCAGGACCGTAATCAGGTTTCCAATCTTGATCCTTCAATTTCTCATCTAAGGCCTCGTATTGACCGCTTCTTATCGTTGCTAAATTTTTTCTTTTCTCTTCAGTTGCGGCTTCTTCATAAAGATATACGGGAATATCCAACTCCTCTCCCACTCTTTCCCCTACTTCGTTTGCTATCTCTACACAATCATCCATATCCACCCCCCTAACAGGAACGAATGGACAAACATCAGTAGCACCCATCCTAGGATGGCTTCCTTCGTGATTACTCATATCGATCAATTCAGATGCTTTCTTTATCGCTTTGAAAGCAGCTTCTTTCACGCCTTCTGGAGAACCAACAAAAGTCACAACTGTCCTATTGGTGTCTGAACCCATATCAATATCTTTAAGTTCAGTATTCTCAACACTCTTAATCTCACCGGTTATCTCATCTATGATACTTTGATCTCGACCCTCTGAAAAATTTGGAACGCACTCTACTAATTTCATCATAACACCAATTATCCTTAAGTTACCTTTTTGTTAACTCCGAATTTTTGGAGTTTTTTATATTTTTATATCCTCTTTTCTTAATTTTAATGTTATTCTACTCTAATTTTTGCGATATGTTCAATCTCTTAGAACCCTTCTAAATCGTTGTTTTTTGCATACTTCGAAGGCTTAACGTACTCTCAAACCTATTTTAAGCAGGTATAAGGTATTTCTTGCTCGATAAGTGAATTTCACTTCTTAACCTAGACTTGAAAGGAATTTTAGTTATCTTATAGAGTTCGAATAGAGTTACAATATATAATGAAACTACAGCATACATATAATGTTTATCATTTTTCGAAATTTAATATTCCATGAATTGTATTACGATTTTTGTATCTATGTAAATGAAATATACAATATAATATTTTTCATAATGTCAGTTATGTAAAGCTTACAAATAACGTTATTTGTTAAAAATTACTGCATATAAGTTTTATTTCTGATATGATTAAGATACCAAAAATGTTAAGATTATGAGTGATTCTTGATATTTATGGTCAGGAAAGATATAACGATCAAACCTACAGCTTGGGATGAGGAAGAAGAAGATAAGTTGATGAAACGAATGGGTGTTGTTTTAAATTTTAGGAGTTACAGAGATAACGGTGAAACGGCTACCGCAGAGATAAGTAATCAGTACACAATAACAGTTGATATTGGAACAGCTATTGAGATGTGGAAATTATTAGGTGATGCTATAGATGAACACGTTGAGATCAAAGAGGAACTAGAAAAAGGAGAGCAAGACTTACATTCTTTGTTAAAGGATTATGAAGAGAAAAACAATCCTTGGATAGAGATTGAAGACTGATAAGATTTAAAGGTATCAATCTAAGGAGTTATAAAAGGGAACCTAAAGCCAATTTGTATACAAAT
>JBKHIX010000093.1:0-7565 GCA_046538435.1 Thermoplasmata archaeon
TGTAGTCACACAAGAAGAAAAGAGAGGTGCTAATGCTGTATTCATACCACCAGAAGAAGAGATATCAGATGATAGAGATTATGCTAGAGTCTACATGTCTCCTGAAGATTATGAAGAACATATTGATCAAGATACCAAGATGGTGCTTTTAACTGGTGCTTGCTTTAGAAACGGTATAAGACAAAATAAAATAAAAGAGATAGGGAAAATAGCTCATGAAAACGGTGCTTATCTTTATGTTGACGATACCCAAAACTGTGGTGTTTATAAGAGAGATGTAGAAGAAAATATTGATTTTCTAACAGTCACAAATGGAAAATACTTATGTGGAGGATCTGGTAATGCATTTTTATATGTCGATGAGGACGTTAGAGATGAACTAAACCCATGGGATGTAGGTTGGTTTGGAGAAGATGAGCCCTTTGATCTAGATCCATTTAACGTACGGAGGGCTAAGACGGCTAGAGGCTTTGAAGGTGGTTCTCCTAGAGTCTCTTGTGATTATATCACATCAGCTTCTCTAAGATTGATAAACGAAATAGGAATAGAAAATATACATTCTCACGTCAGAGAATTAGTAAATTATCTCATGGAAGGAATCCATGAAAGAGGATTTGATACAATCACACCTTCAGAACCGGCAAGAAGATCCTTTGGCACCATTACTGTTGATAATCCAGAGCACATAGAGCGGATACTTTTAGACGATTATAACATCTCTGTCGCACCTCGAGAAATAGCCATCAGGATAGCACCTCATTTCTATAACAATAAGAAAGATATAGATGAAGTTCTAAATGCTCTAGAAGAAATATTGTAAAGATATATTGGTGGTATGATGGTCGAATTGGATAGAAAACACACGTTATTGGATCTTGAGGCAAGAAAGATAACGATAGATGACCTAATATTTGTCGGAACAAAGATACCTTTTAAAGGCGCACCATTATTGATTATTCAAAAGAATAAAGCCGGACTAGCTTGCGGTTATTTCTCAATAGAAACAGCTAATAAAACAGGAGCTCCTATAGCTACTGTCTCTGGTGTCGAAGACTTTGAAGATATGATGGAAGCAGAAGTTAACGGAGTCAGTGAGAAAGCCAAAGAGATGGGCATAAAAGAAGGAATGACTGGTGAGGAAGCTCTCAAGATATTAGGTGAATAAATCATTTATTCTCCTATTTACTATTTTTATTCAAAAAATAAAGAAAGAGTTTTAAATGGTTTTTTTAGTCCTGTGATTTTTCTTCTGCTTCTTCCTTTTTAGCTATTTTATCCACGTCATCAGGTATCTTATTCGATTTGTCTTTCACTCTGTCTCCTTCGGAACCCTCGAATTCTCTACCCCATCCAGTAATGGTAGCGAAAAGCATCACTGCAAAGATCAACCAGCTGTAAAATACAATCCACATGAAATTGATAGGATCGGGAACATTCAGGAAATCAAAGTTGGCTGCTGCACCTTCTACAGCTGCTATAATAATCAACACGTTCGCACTCCAGGGTAACATCCAACACCATACGTGGGCCATTCCGTCAACCAAGTTGGCTCTACGAGTAGGATGCAATTTCATAGATTTACCGATATCATTAGAAAGAGGTCCAGATAGAGCAACTGCTATAGTAGTAATTCCTCCTGCAAGTAGATCCATGATAGAAACTAGAATAACAGTCATTCCTTCAGCACTTCGAGGGGTATGAACGACTTTTTCTTTCAAGGTCGTCAATAGTTCATCTATGAAACCACTTTTCTTCATAACTGATATACTACCCATCACTACGATATAGATCAAAATCACAGTGAACATTCCAGTAACTCCATCAGGAATTATCCCGGTAGGCGTTCCTTCTTGGACGCGGAACCAATCTTCTATAGAGAGAACACCAGTAAGCATGCTAATTACGAAACCAGTGCCTATGCCTCCGATGATAGCTTGGAATATTCCTCTTCCTGAAGCTGCTAGATATATAAGAACTGCCATAGGTACGAGCATTATCAGTCCTTTAGCATAGGAATATTCCTTCATAACATCAGCAGCGCCCATCATTTCTCCGCCACCACCTAGTATCATATACAGAATAAATGTTCCAGCAGCTGCTACAAGGGCATATTTTAGTCTTGTTCTTACAACCAGTCCAACGTCAGCACTTTCTCCATTTCTATATTTCTGAGAGCTAGAAGATAAAACTGTAGTATCAGAAACGGGGGCCCAATTATCTCCAAATGCAGCGCCACTAACTATTGCTCCAATAAGGAATAATTGATTTCCACCAAGTATAGCTCCAGCTGGTAGAAGAACAGGTACCATCGTAAAGATAGTTCCAATTGAAGTGCCGGTCCCAGCTCCAAAAAGTGCGCACGCTACAAAAGCGAAGGCCACGAATAGACCTCCTGTTAACCCTATCCGATTTCCTAGCCATACGAAGCCACCACCAAGATTGCTAGTAGACATCATCTGTGAATATATCCCTATTGAAAGGAATATCGCTGCAACCACTCCAACAGAATGGTCAGAAAATCCGTCAACTATCGCGTCCCAATATCTGCCCCAATTTTTAGAAAAGAAGGTTCCGATTATTAGACCAACAACGCCTATTGCTACCATAGAATCCAAAGAAAATGCTTCCATCAGTGTCAATGAGATGACACCAATCACGAAAATAGCAATGGGGATCAAAGACAGAACATTGTGTCCATAAAAATCGAAACCTACTTCTTCTGTGTCTTTTTTTTCATCTGTCATGTTAATTACCACCTTCCTAGTGGAGTATTAATAGACTATTTAGTTTTTTTTGATTTGTATAAGTTTTTATATAAACTGGGACCGCCCCTACAAATTTATATTGAATATATTGTATTTTACTTAGAAAAATATATATTCAATAAAATTTATAGCTTAGATTATGAAGAATGTTGGTATATTAGGAGGATTGGGTCCAGATGCCACAATAGAGTATTATAAAACTATCATATCCTTAGCAAATAAAAGATGGGAATACAAAAAACCAGAGATAATCATTTATAGTTTCGACGGAGGGAAATTTGCGGAATTGATCGAATTTAATAAGGATTACGATAAACTCAAGAAACTCTTAGAAAATTCGATTTGTTCTTTGTATTCTTCCGGTGCCGATTTCGGTTTTATAGCATGTAATTCAGCGCATATATTTTTTGACGATTTAGAAAAGACATCTCCCATGCCGCTTATTAGCATATCTGATTCCATAGCCAAAAAAGCAGAAAAGTCTAGGTATGAAAATGTAGGATTGATAGGAACAAAGATGACTATGAATAACGACTTTTACTTTGATTCATTTAAAAAAATTGATTTGAGATTGAAAACACCTCCCGAGGAAAGTCAAGAATTAATTCATGAAAAAATAGTTGATGAGTTAGTAAAAGGGATAATGAAAGATGAGACCAAGTCTAAGTTAAATGAGGTCTGCAAAAAGTTCATCAATAGAGAAAACCTAGATTCACTTATCCTTGGTTGTACAGAACTACCTTTGATTCTTTCACAAAGAGACTTTGATGTAACTCTATTAAACCCGATAAAAATCCATGCAAATACGGCGTTCAAATATTGTTTAGATTGAAACAGTTCTTCACAGCAAATTTCTAATAAAACTATCTACTTTATTAAAGAGGGTATTAAAATTGAAAAAAATCGGTATATTAGGTTTAGGACCTCATTCTTCTATTGAGTACTATAAAAAGTTGATTGAAATGTCTCAAAAAAAGTGGGATCATAAAAACCCAGACATCATAATATATAATAAAGATGATGGTGAGTGGGCAGAACTTATCGAGTACAAAAAGGACTATAAGAAAGCTAAAGAATTTCTTTTTGAGGCTATAAAAGCTCTGACAAGTGCTGGTTCAGATTTTATAATAATGGCTTCGAATACACCTCATCTATTCTATGATGAATTACAAGAAAGGATCACTATACCTATGCTTAGTATTTCTGATTCTATCGCAAAAGAAGCAGAAATATCAGGATATGAGAACGTAGGATTGATAGGAACAAAGATGACGATGAACAGTAATTTTTATTATGATTCTTTTGAGGACACGGATATAAATTTAAAAGTACCTGATGATGAAAAGCAGGATATGATACACGAAAAAATAGTAGAGGAATTAGTTAAGGGTATAATGAAAGATGAAACTAAGGCTAAGTTAAGCGAAGCCTGCAAACAGTTTATCAAAATGGAAAATCTAGATTCTTTGATACTCGGTTGTACCGAATTGCCGTTGATCCTTTCAGAAGAAAAATTAGGGGTGCCATTTCTTGATACTATCGAAATACATACAAAATATGCCTTCCAATATTGTCTCAGTGATGAGTAAGAGCTTTACCAGAAAGATTATCGTTTGCCTTCTTTTGAATATAACCGTTAACTATAAATATACAAAATTAGATTCCTCGATAGGTGTTAGATGATGAAAATGGAAAATTATAGAGAGAGATTCCCAGCGATTAGGGACGGTTTAAATTTTCAATCCAATAATTCCTATGGACTAGTTTCAGATCAAGGCGTTGAAGCCATGGAGGACTATAAGAACGCTTGGATAGAAAGAGGTAGACCATGGGAAGACTATTTTTTAGATAAGCATGAGGAATTGAGATCTGAATTCGCTAAGTTGATCAATGCTAAAAGTGAAGAAATAGCAATTTTACCAGATACAAGTGCAACTACATCCCGAATATTAAATTCCATGGAATATGACGATAAAAACAAATTGCTTGTGAGCAGCTTAAATTTTCCCACTATCGGTCACGTAGCCATGACTCAGGAAAAAAAGAGAGGTGCTAAAGTGGAATTTGTCCCTCCCTATGATGAATCTGAACCCGACTTCATAAATTTAAGGCCGACTCCAGAAGATTATGAAAAGCAAATAGACGAAAATACTAAGGCAGTATTGTTGACAGGAACTTGCTTTAGAAATGGATTTGTCCAAACCGAGCTAGAAGAGATAACTAAGATCGCTCATGATTACGGTGCATATGTAATCGTGGACGATGGTCACTACTGTGGAGTCATGGATAGAAACGTTAAAGATATAGGGGTAGATTTTTTGGTATCTACTGCAAATAAATACTTGATGGGAGGAACTGGAGATGCTCTAACCTATATCAGCAAGGATGTAAGGCCTGCTCTCGATCCATTAGAAGTTGGATGGTTAGGTGAAGAAAATCCCTTCGAGTTTGATATATATAATACCAAAAGACATCCAGACGCTAAAGGTTTTGAATGTGGCTCCTTTAGGATACCAACTGATTACACAACAAGTGCAGGCATAAAGATGCTTAACGAAGTAGGAACAGAAAATGTTGAAAAACATGTAAGGGGACTTTTAGACTATCTTTGGGACAGACTACATGAAGAGGGCTTTGAATCGACTTCACCTGAGGATTCAGATAAACGCTCTCTTGTTACAATAGTGGTGCCTGAGAGAGAACCTCACGATGTGGACCACGAACTATTTGAAAAGTACAATACAGTTGTTAGTCCTAGGCAAGGTGTCCTTAGAATAGCTCCACATTTCTACAATACAAAAGAAGAACTTGATGACCTACTTGGCTATCTTCACGAATTGATGTGAAGATAAAACCCACTTTTTCTTTTTTAATATATAAAAATAAAAGGTTTTAAAATTTTTTTCAAATTTTTTACAGGAGTTTTTTCTGTCATTCAACTAGTTCATCGATATCGTCTTTAGTGTTATAAAAGTGACAACTAACTCTCATACCATCTACGCCACCCAAAGAACGTAATGATACCTTTATAGGTTTCTTACCGATCGGAGGACTTTCAAAGAATTCCCAGCTCTCTTTATCCTTCTGGTAGCTACCTGTAGTATATTTAATCAGCCCATGTCTTTTATCCTCATCTATTGGAGTCAATATCTCACAACCAATATCTTGTAGACGTTCAATCAAATATCCTCCTAAATCTGTAATCCTGTTCTCTATATTTTTGATACCTAGTTTTTCATAGAATTTCAATGTCGCATTCCACCCAAACAGTGTAGGTGTGGTAACAATACCTTGTTCGAATCTATTTGCGTCATTTACCAAAGGATAATTCCAGTGTTCAATATTATCATGGTCTGGTTTTGAGAAAGGTATCTCGTCACCGTAATCTGCCCATATATAATTTCTAAACTCAGGGTCGAATTCTTCTATAAGGTCTTCTTTGATATAAGACTGAAAAACGTTCTCTATGGATAATTTTAACCACTTCCCAATTCTCCAACAATATTTTTTTTGCTAGGTCTATCAAGATAAGGTTCGATTGCCTGCCAACTCTCCCATCCGCCGACAGCCATTATAATTCGAGGATTTTTCCCTTTCTCAACAAGATTGTGATGGGCGAAGAACCGTCTCAAATCATGGGAAGAGACTTTTAGAAAATCATCGTCCTTCGTCTCTTCGTAAGAGCGTTTAGCGATTGAGTAAACCCTTTCCCGTATGCCACCGACTGAATAGTTTTCTCCAAATCTGTTCGGGACTAGAGGATCGCTATTTTTCAAGTTGTGCTGGTTGATTACCATTCTCAAATCAGTATAGAGTTCATCTGGGATGAACGCCTCTCGTCCCTTTTTCTTACCCTCACCTTTATCTTGATTGGTTTGCTTTCCCTCGATTTTCAAGAAGTGTTCGATTTCATCAACGATATTGTATTCTCTCAAATCTTTGACCTCCGCTGTTGCTATCTCATTCGCTCTCAATCCTGCTCTCGTTCCTAGTTTGATGATACATCTGTCTTTTAGACGAGTACAGTTTCTCTCAAGTATCTGTACTTGCTCAAGCGTTAACCACACTTTTTCTTTTTTTCTCCTACTCATTGTAAACCCCTTTCGTTTTGTTAAAAGGATGTGAAAGTTGGTGACGATAATACCCCTGCTAAAACACCCTTTATAGCCCTATATTGCAGGGATGACTTACGACATTTTGTACAAGTCGTTAGTCTCAGCAAACTTCCTGATTTTCCTTCATCTTTTTTACTTTCCTGATCTCTCATATTGTCTCATCCCTCCTTCATTTAGCCTTTTTCTATCTTTAGCTTCTTTCAAATCTTCCATTCGAAGAGTTTTTCGCCTGTCAGCCTGAGAATAGGAATACGCTTCTTGAGCTAAGGCAGAAATATAGTTTTCAATTATTGAAGCGAGAGTTTTCTTGAATCTAGAATTAGACCTGTAGTCCGAATTCTGTTCTATTAGCCGTTTCATTGAACTTCTTGTTAATTCAGCTGGTCCTCTAGATTGGTCTGCGGGCTCACAAAAGGGACTAATAGGATATCTAAATGGATCTGGATCAGTAAAAGATGTAGCCCTCGTGGATGCCAATGTGAGCGGGGACGTGGATGTAGGGAAGCTAGTTGGACTCAACTTTTATGGGACTGTCAATAAATCATATGCAACAGGAGAAGTTAACGGGAGCGGCTATGTAGGAGGACTAATTGGACGAAATTATCATGGTACGGTCATCAAATCAAACGTAACAGGAGAAGTTAACGGGAGCGGCTATGTAGGAGGACTAATTGGACGAAATTAT
>JBKHIX010000094.1:0-7249 GCA_046538435.1 Thermoplasmata archaeon
CCTGCTCCGAATTTCATATCCAAATTCTCTGCATCTTCACCTGAATAATTCTGACCTACTGTTATGGTCACAGGGATCGTGTGCATTTGATCATTTGTTACATCGTCTATCATCACTTTACCTTCGTAGAATCCTTTAGGTGCATCTGCTGGTACTGTCGCTTCTAAGTTATAATCTGTTATGTTACCTGCACCGATCTCTCCTGTAGCATTCCCTATGTCTATCCAATCCCAGGAGTTCTGATTGTATTGATCGATTGTTAGGTTAAATTCGAAGGAAGATGGATCTTCATCGTAATTTCTTACTTGTATAATCATACCATCTGAAACTCTTTCCATGGCATCATATATCGATGCGTAATCACTTGTTTGATCGGGTGAATAATCAGCATCAGCAGCGTAATTGTATATTATTCTGTTTCTTTCATCTGTGCCATTATAAGTATCGTCGTCGTTTACGTCAGTCCAATCGTAGTATTCCACTAGTGATGTAGCGCCAAGATTTTCAAATGGTGTATGAGCACCGAATCTGAATAAGTCTGCATTTGGTGCATCGAGCGTAGCTTCTGGTTCATCATTGATCGAGTAGTTTCCTTCGCTATCCATCGTAAGATTGTATATTCCTGTTTCATTTATCATATAAACTGGATTATCATCTGCAGATCCGCTTTCCATCTCAAGTGTGGTGGACCCTTCTTTTTCAAGTTGTGTAGCTGACATCTCATATTCTACACTATCAGTCATGTTTCTGTTCTCTAATTCAAAGGTCTCATTGTAAGATTCTCCAGGTTTCATCATGTTGACACTGTGTTCTGTCCGTGTATCTGTAGTTGGGTTCGTTCCCGGTCTAAATTCAGATGTACTAGATAATACACCCATCTCTTGAGCTAAGTTTACAGATTTCAAAGCGTTGGCCGTACCGGGGCCTTGAGTGAATGGAGTGTTCTTTATATCGTCAGCACCCTGCATAACAAGGTCTTTCACCATCTGAGAATCCGGTCTAACTCCGTGGGTTTCATTATATGCCTGATAAACCAATGCAGCTATACCAGCAGCATTCGGTGCTGCTAAGCTTGTACCAGACCATAATGTCCATGAATTATTACCTTGGAATTCACCTTCGGAAAATGCATGGTTGTTAAGTGGATCTCCACCATAACCAAATTGACCATTGGCCAATATATCTGGACCGTGGGCACCTATTGCATCTGGTCCACTACTTGACATTCCTGTGGCCTCTCCAGCCCATGGATTTGGTCCTTTATCATAGTCGTTCCAAGGATCTACCCTGTAATATTGATTGGATGCAGCTCCTACGGATAATATTCCTTGGCCACCTGATGGTGAACCTTCTGTACCGAAACCACTTCCTTCGTTACCTTCAGAGTTGACATATAATGTATTTTCAGTATATTGAGTTCCTACGTAATCGATCAATCGGTCATAATAATTGTATCCTCCTGTGTTCAAATATCCACTAGAACCAAAGCTGCTTGAAGCTATCTGGGCTTGATCTGAATGAGTTGAAACATCTCCATCATATCCTTCTGCTGCGAAGAAGTATGATGTATAAGTAACATCAAAAGCTGCTAATGGGTTATCTGGATAATCGAAGAAATGTCCCATAGGGATAACTTCTGTATCTGGAGCTAAACCCTGTACAAGTCCATCTCCTCCTGATGGGTCTGGTGGTACCGGATTTGTTCCGTTTTCTTCAACGATCATCGAATCAGGAACGCCTGTAACACCCTGTCCTGCAACAGCTGAAGCTGTCCATGTACCGTGAGCACCCATTGATCCAGGTGCATTGAAATCACCCATCAGAGCCACCATGTCACCAGGTTCTGGAGATGTTTGTGGTTCGGGGAATTCATAGAATTCCCATGCATCTATGCCATACTCTGCTTCGATAGATCCTGGTGGAACTCCACTTAGTAGATTGAGCAGATTATTCATCGCATCACGGAAGTTCTGCGAATAAGGTATAGGCATGTTGTCTCCATCTTCATTTTCGTTAGCTATGAAATAGGCTATACCTCCAGAGATATCTGAGATTCCATCACCATCAATATCCTGTGAAATACATTCTGAATCTCTATCAGTACCGTTGATGTAGGCAGGTGTCTCATCTTCGAAGCTTCTATCATTGTCTAAATCAGTATAAACGTTAGCCCAATCACCGTCATCATTCTGTGTTAAAAGTACTGCAGGCTTTTCTCCATACCACATCTCTAATTTCATATCTGGATGTTCACCAAATCTTACTGTATCGCCTTCTTCAACTTCATCAGGTAATTCGTAAATGCTGCTATCTGGTGATTTTTCTTCGTACTGTGCGAGCATACCTCTATTTGTGGTATTCCACGCTTCAGCTTCATATGAAGTATCTACATACCAGCTGTTATCTCCGATCTCACCATCATAGACGTAATCAGCCATAGATACTGGATCGTAGGCTATTGGATGTCCGTCATACTGTTCAGCCCATCCAGGCATATCTGAATCATACTCAAAAACAGCATGTTTACCTTGTAAATCAGGCTGTGCCATATCAAAACCAGTATCCATAAAGGACACTTTAACGCCTTCACCTTTTATTCCCATGTCTTGTACTTCATCAACATGGTGCTGTTCTTTTGTGTGTGGGTCTGTGTTCAAAGCATTACCATTACCGTTTGAACTGGTCATCCCTTTTAGAAGATCTAATTTATCTTCTGAAACCACATCCAATTCTTTCTCGGGTGGTCCATTTTTCTCAAAA
This sequence comes from Thermoplasmata archaeon, assembly GCA_046538435.1. Classification (GTDB taxonomy): domain Archaea; phylum Thermoplasmatota; class Thermoplasmata; order Halarchaeoplasmatales; family Halarchaeoplasmataceae; genus CAYSTL01. The sequence continues at coordinate 2,761 of JBKHIX010000094.1, forward strand.
TCCTTCATAATATTATCTATACGTTCTTTAAGTTCTTCTTCACTGGGCATATCATCTTTATTGTATTCCTGTGTCTCTGTGCCTTCCTCTTCAGTTGAGGGTTTGACTGGATCACTCTGTTCTGCGCCTAAAGCAGCAGTTGCTGCTGTCAGCACTGATAGGACTAAAAGTCCTACGACTAGAACAGAAAAAATCTTTCTTTTTCTATTTTCTTTCATAATTCTTTCCTCCATTAGAGTAGCATCATAACTACTCTAGTCGCAGTAAACATTATACAAGGTACATATATAATTTACTATTTAGGTATTTAAACCAATGGGTATTTAAAAAAATAAAAGAAGTTTATTAAATTAATTTTTACCCTGGTTTAACAGTTCTGTATGACACTTTCATTTCCTCAATTTATAACTTAGAACTCTGTCTCTTATCGTTTTAGTTTCATCAACTCTTTTTACAGCTGTGTTCTGTGGTGCATCGTGAAGTAGCTCTGGATCTTCATTCATGATCTTCTCTATAACATCTGCGAACTTATCTAATGTTTCTTTCCTTTCAGTTTCGGTAGGCTCTATCATAAGCGCCTCGCTGACTATAAGTGGGAAGTATATTGTAGGTGCGTGTAAACCGTAATCCAGCAGTCTTTTAGCTAAATCTACAGTTTTCAGACCTTTGTCCTTTAATTTATCTCCTGAAAGAACGAATTCGTGCTTTCTTAGTGGTTTATAGGGAAGATCTAAAACATTTTCCAATCTTTTTCTTAAATAGTTGCTGTTCAAAACAGCTCTTTCAGATACTTCTCTCAATCCATCTTTTCCGTTCCTTAATATATATGCATATGTCTTTAAAAGAACTATCCAGTTACCGTAAAATCCTTTGACCTTTCCGATGGAGTTTTCCAAGTTATAATTTAGTGTATACTTATCACCATCTTTTTCAACTACAGGTACTGGTAGATATGAACTCAATTCTTCAGTTACACCAACAGGACCAGCTCCAGGTCCTCCTCCACCATGTGGGGTGCTGAACGTTTTATGTAAGTTATAATGTATTATATCGAAATTCATCAGTCCTGGTTTAGTCTTACCCATTATTGCATTAAAATTAGCTCCGTCGTAATACAGTAACCCACCAGCTTCGTGCACTATATCAGCGATCTCTCTCACATCTTCTTCGAATATACCTAAAGTGTTCGGATTAGTGAGCATGAAAGCAGCTGTTTTTTCACTGACTGCCTCTTTAAGTGCTTCAAGATCAACACAACCTTCATTTGATGGTATCTCTACGATCTTATATCCCATCATAGCAGCACTGGCAGGATTGGTACCGTGGGCTGTATCTGGTAGGATTACTTCATTTCTATCTCCCTCACCATTGTTTTCATGATATTGATGAACTATAATCAAGCCTGTGATCTCACCCTGGGCACCTGCAGCGGGTTGTAACGTTGTCGAATGCATACCACCTATCTCGCTGAGCATCTCCTGAAGCTCGTACATTATCTCTAAAGTTCCCTGATTCATATCCTCCATCTGATATGGATGGATATCTGTGGCATCAGGTAAACCAGCCAATTTTTCAGTATATTTAGGATTGTATTTCATGGTACAGGAACCTAACGGATAGAACCCAGTATCCACACCATAGTTCATCTGAGCTAATCTGTTAAAGTGTCTCACAACCTCATTCACAGGCACATCAGGTATTTTAGGTGCCTCTTTTCTAGCAAGATGATCAGGTAACGGGTTATCTTCAACTTCTCTCTCTTCTGCATGTTCCATCAATAGGTGAACAGGATACTTGGCCTGGTGATATTCAGAACTCATTCTGACACCTCCTTTAATATATCGACTAATTCGTTGATTTCATCCTCGCTGTTCATCTCTGTTACAGTAAGAAGTAATGTGTTTTCTAAATCTGCAAATTTTTCATTTTTACTTATATCGATTCCAGGTAAAATACCTCTCTTTGACGCCTTTTCGATTATATCCTTAGGGTCGACAGGTGTTTTGATCAGGAATTCATTAAAGAAATGAGAATCAAAGTATGGTGCTTCATAATTTTCTAATTCATCGATCTTTTCAGCTAATTCGTGTGCTTTTTCATAATTTTCTTTGGCCAATTGTTCCAAACCTGTTCCACCTTTAACGTACATGTAAACAGCAGAAGCTAAGGCCATCAAAGACTGGTTGGTACAGATGTTGGAAGTCGCTCTCTCTCTCCTTATATGCTGCTCTCTGGTCTGTAAGGTCATGCAGTAAGCAGTCTTTCCATCAGCATCTTCAGTCTCACCTATTATCCTCCCAGGCATCTTTCTGATATACCTTTTCTTACAAGCGAATATACCTACTGTTGGCCCACCGAATGAAGTGGGAATACCTAGAGATTGACTGTCACCAACTACGATATCCGCTCCCCATTCAGAGGGTGGTTTTAAGAGAGATAATGAAAGTGGTGAGATTCCTGCAACAAAGATCGCATCCTTGTCTTCTTTTATTTTCTTTAATTCATCTATATTCTCTTCAAACACACCGAAGAAGTTCGGTGATTCGACATAAAAACCGAGTAGATCGTCATCCACTTTACTCTTGAAATCGTCGATATCGATACATCCTGTTTTCTCATCATATTTCACATGTTCTATCTCGATATCGTTACCTCTTAGATAATTTTTTAGAACTGAATCCTTGTCCCAGTGTATATTTTCGGGAACTAGAAATTTGTTACCTTTCCCCACTCTCATAGACATGAGCACCGCTTCAGCGAATGCTGTTGAATAATCGTACATGCTGGTATTGGCTGCGTCCATCCCAGTTAACTCACATATCAAACTCTGGTATTCGAATAAAGCTTGAAGCATGCCCTGTGATACTTCTGCCTGATATGGAGTATAGGATGTGTAAAATTCTGATTTACCTATGACTTCGTCAACTGCAGCTGGAATGTAATGTCTGTATATGCCACCACCGACGAAGGATGATATCTCACCTTGATTAAGATTTTTAGATAATTTTTTCTTAACTTCATTTATAACTTCCATCTCAGATTTACCTTCACCCAACGAAAGATCGCTTTTAATATCTTCAGGTATATCTGCGAAGAGTTCTTCTACACTGTCCATACCTAAAAAGTCCAACATTTCATTTTCTTCGACCATCTGCGCACCGTTTAGGCGCATATAACGAAACGTAAAAAACTTTTCTATTTAATAGACGGATAAGCTTTTAAAAGATACCCAAAATAAGGGATTGATGAGTGAAGAATTCGAAGAAGAGATACTAGAGGAACTGAAACCTACTGAAGATATAGTTGGATCTGTAAAAGATGCTGTTGAAAACCTGTATGAAGAACTTGATGATATTAACGAAAAGAACGATTATAATTACGAACCCGAATTGGTCGGTTCAGTTGCCAAAGGTACATTCTTGAGGGACCCAGATATCGATATGTTCATCAAATTTCCCAGAGATGTATCTCGGAGTGATATGGAAAGGATAGCTCTAAAGGTTGGTAGGGAATTACTGAACAACCCTGAAGAAAGGTATGCTGAACATCCGTATATACATGGTAGGTATAAAGGATTCAAATCTGATATCGTGCCCTGTTATGAGTTAGCAGAAGGAGAGGGATTGAAGACATCCGTGGATAGGACTCCGCTGCATACGGAATACATCATAGAAAATCTATCAGATGATGAGAAAGATGAAGTAGTTTTACTGAAAGGATTTTTGAAAGGTATCGGTGCCTACAGCGCAGAAACAAAAGTTAGAGGTTTTTCAGGGTATCTCTGCGAATTATTGGTCCATCATTACGGTTCTTTTAAAGATGTTTTAGAAGAGAGTCAGTCATGGAAGATAGGCAAAAGGATAGAGCTTATCGATAGTGACCGCCAGTTCGATGAACCGTTGGTTGTGATAGATTCAACCGATTCTGAGAGGAACGTGGCATCTGCTCTATCCGAAGAAAATATGACTTACTTTATTTATGCTGCAAAGAGATATCTGGATGAACCAAAGAGAACGTTCTTCCTACCAAACGAAGAAGAAGTAAAAGATGAGGAAGAATTATTGGATTTGTATAGCAAGAGAGGTACTTTTCTCACTTCGATCAAATTACCCAGACCTGAAGTTGTCGAAGACAACCTCTATCCGCAAGTTCAGAAGGCTGAAAGGAATTTGTTGAAACAGCTTGATAATAAAGGATTCGACGTTTTACACAGTGATTATTTTGTTGACGGGGATGAATTGATATTGATCTTTGAGTTGGAACAGGAAGAATTACCGAAAATAGAGAAACACATGGGACCACCTATATGGAGTGGACATACGGAGAGCTTTAGGGAAAAATACGGGTCTGGAGTCTATATCGAGGATGCCCGTTTGAAGGTAGATAGAAAACGAAAATATGTTCATGTGAGAGATGTGATCGAATATACTGCGGAAAATATCAACCTGGGGAGTAGGATCACTCCCATGATACCTGAAAAGATGGAAAT
>JBKHIX010000014.1:0-29145 GCA_046538435.1 Thermoplasmata archaeon
TAAGTAAATTTTAAACTTTTTCTTTTATTTACTTTTTAATCTATTTTTAAATAACCGTAATATTCTTATCTAATCTTTCATATCCCAACTGGGGAAAATATGACGATCAAAGTTGGAATCAATGGATATGGAACCGTTGGGAAAAGAGTTGCAGATGCTGTAGAACTCCAGGATGATATGGAGATAGTAGGAGTGGCTAAACGCAGTCCTACATATGAGGCTGAGATGGCAGTTGAGAAAAGTTTTAACTTCTACGCTGCATCAGATAAATACTTAGATGAATTTGAGAAAAAAGACATACCGATTGAGGGAATGTTGGATGATCTTTTGGATGAAGCTGAAATAATTGTTGATGGTACACCGAAAAAATCAGGATACAAACCACGATATGAAGAGACAGGAGTAAAAGCGCTTTGGCAGGGCGGAGAATCACACGAGTTAACTGGATTCTCGTTCAACTCGATGGCAAATTACGAGGATGCTCTAGGAAAAGATTATCTTAGAGTTGTTTCATGCAACACAACTGGTCTTTTGAGAACATTATATCCACTACACAGAGATATCGGGATGGAAAGTGTGAAGGCAGTTATGATTAGAAGAGGAGCTGACCCGTGGGATACAAAACGTGGGCCCATAAACTCGATTAATCCGGTCTTGAACATCCCTTCTCACCATGGTCCAGACGTTCAAAGTGTAGTTCCAGAGATAAATATACAGACCACAGCTGTAAAAGTACCAACTACAATCATGCACCTTCACAGTATCATAGTTGACCTTGAGGAACATGTAAATTCAGATCAAATTTTAGATATTTGGAACAAAACACCCAGGATCAAGTTCTTCAATGCATCACAGGGAGTAGATTCCACTGCAAAAATAATGGAATGGGCTAAAGATCGAAATAATACTCGAGGAGATCTCAACGAAATCGCTGTTTGGGATGATTCTGTTAAGGTGGAAGATAAAACATTGTATTATTATCAGGCCATCCATCAGGAAAGTGATATAGTTCCTGAGAACGTAGACGCTATAAGAGCTATGATGGAAATTGAAGAAGACAAGATGAAAAGTATAAATCGTACCAATGCTGCTATGGGAATCGAATAGAGGAATAAAATGTTAGTTTGTCCACTCGATTACAGATACGGCAGAGAAGAGATGAAAAGTGTTCTCAGCAAAGAGAATAAAACGCAGAAATTGTTAGAAGTAGAAGCTGCTTTAGCTAGGGCCCATGCAGAAGTAGGTAATATACCGAAAGAGGCTGCTGAGACCATCTCTGAAAACGCGAATACCGATAAAGTTGATTGGAGAGAGGTCGAGAGAGTAGAAAAGGAAGAAACGAAACACGACATAATGGCCCTTGTTCGTGTACTTGGTAGGCACTGTGGTGAAGCTGAGAGATACATACATCTCGGTGCCACTTCTAATGACATCATCGATACAGGGATGGCCCTTCAGTTGAAAGAAGCAATCCAGATAATAAAAGAAGACCTGAAAGATTTACGTTCTACATTAGCTGATAGAGCGAAGGAACATCGGGACACTGTCATGATAGGTAGAACTCATGGTCAACATGCAGTGCCTATGACTTTTGGTCTGAAATTAGCAGCTTACACTTCAGAGATCGACAGACATATCGAAAGAATTGAACAGGCTGAAGAGAGAGTGACTGTAGGTAAGATGAGTGGTGCAGTTGGAACAGGTGCTGCTCTTGGAAAACATGCTGAGGAGATTCAGAAAATAGTGATGGATGATCTTGGACTAGGTATCGAAGAGGCAACAGGTCAGATTGTTGGTAGAGATAGATACGCTGAACTAATCTCTATCGTCGCTAATATATCTGCTTCTTTGCAGAAATTTGCGACTGAGATAAGAAATCTTCAAAGACCTGAGATAATGGAGGCTGCAGAGGCTTTTGATACTGAGAAACAGGTTGGAAGTTCTACCATGGCTCACAAAAAGAATCCGATACTAGCTGAGAATATCAGCGGACTAGCTAGAACTTTAAGAGGTTTTGTACAACCAACCTTCGAAAACATGGTTCTATGGCATGAAAGAGACTTGAGTAATTCATCTTCAGAAAGAATCACCCTATCTCATTCGCTTGTTCTAATAGATGATATCCTTGCAAAATCCGAGAAATTGTTCAGAAATGTGGAAGTGTTCCCAGAAAATATGAGAGAGAATATCGAAATGAGTGACGGCCTTGTAATGGGAGAAGCTGTCATGATGCATATGGCCAATAAAGGTATGAGTAGACAGGACGCTCATGAAATTATTAGAGAAGCAGCAATGCTGGCAAGAGCAGAAGAAAGACCACTCAAAGAAGTGCTTAAAGAAAGAGAAGACGTTATGGGTTACACCTCTGAAGAAGAACTAGATGTGGTATTCAAACCTGAAGAATACGTTGGTCGTGCCGGTGAGATAGTAGATAAAATAGTAAACTAACTATTTTCCTTTTTTATTTATCACTATAATTCTTAAAATCTGGTTAACGTTCATAGAATTTACTTTTTATGAATGAAAAAATAAAAGATACACTTCTGAGATTAAAAAATATAAAAAAAGTGGGTTTTGTTTATTCCTCTTCCTCTTCTTCCCTGGATTCCTCTTCTTTTTCACCGACACCAACGATATCTTCTTCCCAGCTTTCTACATCTCCTGATACTTCTTCTAGAACTTCTTTTGCATCTTTTTCCGCCTCTTCTCTGATTTCTTTACGACCTTTCTGTTCTTCTTCTTTCACTGCCTTTTCTATCTGATCTATCTTTTCTTTCATCTCTGATCTACCAGGTATATCTCCTAATATATCATCTGCTTTTCCGATGATATCTTCGAGATCTCCTATATCCTGTGGCTCTCTGCTCGGTACTTCTCTAGATGCACCCAAGTAGTTTGAAGCACCTTCCATAAGCTTGGAAACTTCGAATGGGAACAATATCTTGGTAGCTTGTCCATCTGCCATGTTCTGTAATGTATTCAATGATAGATATGTCATAGCTTTCTCATCCAGTGTATTTGCTCCTAATGACAGTACACGTAATCTCTGGCCTTCACCCTGGGCTTCCAATATCCTAGCCATCCTGGAACCTTCTGCATTTAGGATCTTACTCTGTCTATTACCTTCTGCGTTAAGAATCTTTGACCTTCTATTACCTTCAGCTTCCAAGATAGCTGATCTTTTCTGACCATCAGCTCTAAGGATGGCTGCTCTTCTTTGTCTCTCTGCTGCAGTTTGTTCTTCCATGGCATCTTTTACCTGGGCGACCGGATCGACTTCTCTGATCTCTACTGATTCTACTCTAACACCCCATGCATCAGTTGCTTCATCAAGAACTTGTCTGAGATGAGTGTTAATCCTTTCTCTATTGTAGAGAATTTCGTCTAGTTCCATATCACCTATGACAGACCTCAATGTTGTCTGTGCTAAGTTTATGGTCGCAGCTTTATAGTTTGTAACTTCAAAGTATGCTTTGGAAACATCTACAACCTTGATGTAGATTATAGCATCAACGTTTGTAGGTGAATTGTCCTTAGTAATCACTTCCTGTCGTGGAACATCTAATACCTGGGTCCTCAAGTCAATTTTAATGACCTGAGATATAAAAGGCGGTACGATATTCACACCAGGATCCAATGTACGCTGGAAGTTACCCAATCTGATGTAGATTCCCTGTTCGTATGGCTGTATTATCCAAAATGCTGCTCTACCGGCAACGAATGCAACAGCCACGATTAATACCACTAATATAGCTATCAGTTCTATACTCATATTTCCTTACCTCCTTTCTAATCTTTTTTTTCTTCCACCAATAAATGTACTCCTTTTCCTTCTATTACCTGTACTTTCTTTCCCTCTTCGATCTTTTCTTCTTCAGACGTAGCACTCCATAATTGGTTCTCAATCTTTACTTTACCAGTTATCTCGTCTGGTTTTATCGTTTTAACTACTTTACCTACTCGTCCCTCTAAAGAAGAACTCATAGTCGTAGTAGGTTTGCTTGGTGGGGAAATCTTTTGATAAAACTTCAGAGAACCAAAAGTCAGTACAAGCACAACGGCAGCAACTATAGCTGGTGTATATATAGAAAATAGAAATTCAGGATTTGAAATCTGAATAATACCAATTACAATTAATACCCCCGCTGGAATCGCTATGAAAAAACCTGGCTCTATCGCTTCAACTATAATCAGAACTATTCCTGCAACAATCAACAATATCCCGATTTCAGCGCCTGCTACAATCTGTAATGCACCAATTTCAGGTCCCATGGTGATATGGTATACAAAACATATTATTTTTAAGTTTCCCTTAATAAAACAAAAAAAAGTAAATTTATTAAAAATGTTTAAGAACTTTCTATTCTAGGTGCTAGTAGATATCTTACATTGCCTTCCCCATCGGCAAAGTCGAATTCGATCTTAATGGGATAGTCAGCCCCTAATTCTATATTCAATGGAGTATCACTACTCACACATTTTATCATACTAGAGAAATAGTCAAGCGCGAATAATGATCTTACTTCCTGTTTAGCATTCAATTCCACCAGCTCATCTTCAGAAAGTGAAAGTCTTACCATATCTTCATCTTCTTCTGAAAATATTTCGAATCCATCTGGATTCGCTGTTATAGCTATATGATCCGATATATTCTGTGATGCTTTGACACCTTTCAATAGATGCTTACCTTCGATCTTTAAGTTTATAGGTAAATCTAAGGTTGGCACGCTAGGATCGGTCATCCCTGCAGTATCCAGTAACGGCATTTTTTGAGTGATATTGTCCACTTCTAAAAGCAATCTATTTTCTTCTTCTATATGTTGTATAGAAACCAAGTCATTAGATCCAGCTAACTTTAAAAACTGATCCATCTTATTCAAATTCAATCCAATCTCTGTTTCAGTAGCTTTAAAACTATTAAATGCCTCACTCGATAGATTTAACTCTACCATCGCAACGTGGGCAGGATCTACAGCTTTAAGAGTTAGTCCATCCTCTTTTAAATTGATTTTAACTTCGTCTACTATCGTTCCTACTATATCTACAAGATCTTTTAATATTCTCGATTCGATTTCAGCGTTTAACATGGTAATTGTCCCCTTGAGTTCGATTAATAATTCATTACGAAATATAAGGATTGTGATATAAGGATTATGGTTTTATCAGCTATTTTCCGATGGTTTAAAATATATTTTATTCTTTAAACTAGTCCATGGAAAAGTTAAAAGGTCTCGATCTTGAAGGTAAAAAAGTCCTGGATGCAGGAACAGGTGCCTGTGGTATGACAAAATATTTGGAAAATTGGGGTGCAAAGGTGGTATCTGTCGATATCAACAAAGAGTGGCAGAAAGATTGTAGGGATAATACAAAAAGTTCCCAGTTCTTGACCGGTGACCTATCTGATTTATCTTGTATCGAAGATGAATCCTTCGATTACGTGGTAGGTAACTTTCTAGTAAGCGCATTATCCCAAACGAAAAGTCTTCTTATCTCATCGGTTCTCAGAGGGTTTAAAAGAATACTGAAAAAAGAGAGTATGTTAGTTATAATCGATTATTATCCATTCGATGAAGAAAGATGCCCTGTTCCGTGTAATGAAGTCCAGGTCGAACTATGGAGACTAGAAAATGCCGTCTCTGAGATTCTGGGAAATGGACATCTTGTTGAATACTCTCCTGAAGTATTGAGCGAGGAATTACTATCTTTAGGATTTAAAGAAACAGATAATTCTATACTATTAGAAGAGGTTCATTGGCCCTTAGACCTTCTTAAAGAACATGAAGAAAGTATACTTGAAGATATCAATTTAATAGAAGAGGATTATCTTAAAGACGCTTTTAAGAAAAAATTAAAAGAACTCATGAATAAAGCTGAAGATAAGAAAATAAAATCAGGGGCAATTTATGAGCTGAGAGCAGAAAAATAATCTATTTTCTTAACTCACCGAAGGTTGTTATCCTCTCAGCAAAGGCATTGTGTTTGTGTATGGACTCCTCACTCTCACTTTTTACATCTATGTGAGCTGAATCTGAGAAGTGAGAATATTTTTTCAGCAATTTAGAAAGCATATCTCTAACAACATCTTCTACGAACTTGGGATTCTCATGAGCCTGGATTACAACATCTGCTTCATCGTCCCTTTTCAATATCTCATGAGTAGGTGATGATAAGGATGATTCTATTATGTCGATAAGGTCATTAACTTCAATATCTTCGCCATCTGGTACTTCTATCATTATTGTACTTTTATTTCGTTGATTATGAGTTATAGTTGGTATCTTTTCAAGTGCATCTTCTAATTCAGGATACTTCTCGATATATTTACTCTTAACACTTTCCATCGCGCAAGGACAGGCGTTCAATCCAACTGCTGTAACTCCTATATACTTCCTGATTTCACCATCTCTATATGCTTCTGTCTTCGCTCTGATCTCATAGTTTTCAAGACTTGATCTTCCATGAGGCGAGTGCCTTTCAAGGAAATAATCTGCATGTATATCAACCTCAGAATATGATGCATATTCATGACGTTCTAACAATAGTTCACACATCTCAGCAGTTAAATTTTCTAATCCCTCAACAGGTTCTCTAACACTGTTATCAACCACTTCACCTGTGACCTCTACATTCCTAGACATATGAGAACCTTTTTGATCAGATGGTAGATCGACAAAAACATCTATCTCAGCGTTTAGAGTCACATCGCCCCACGGTCTCCTTACAGTTATTGGTTTCTTAACACCAGTAGCACCAACTCTAGTAATTTTGAAGCGCTGCTCTGCTATCTGACTCTGGACATCATCGGATTCGTACATATTAAGAAACAGTAATAATAGGGTATATTAAACGCTTCGGTTAATTGATAAAAAAAGGTGTATAACCAGGTTATTTATATACTTCCTCTTTCTCATTGTAAAAATACGTGAAAAATATGCCCAACAAAGAAGAAGTAATAGAAGAACTAAAAAATGTTGTCGATCCACACACTGGAACCGATGTCTATAATATGGGACTGATCTCTGATTTAGAGGTTAAGGATGATTCAGTTAGTTTAACGTTCACACCTACGAGTCCTTTCTGTCCAATGGGAGTTCAGCTAGCGGTACAGATAAAAAAGAACCTTTCTCAAATCGATGATCTAGATACGGATGGAATCGATATAACAGTAGAAGGACATATGCAGTCCGACCAGATAAACGAAAAGTTGGCTAGCGGAGAGTTATAGGTTGAAGATACACTCAGAGTGTGTTCCCTGTCTTCTTAAAAGAAGTCTTTATGAAGCAAGATTGATTGATAAAGACAAAAAGAGAAAAGTGATAAAAGAAGCTTTGAAGATATTAGAGGAAAATTTCCAGGAAAGTTCAGTCTCTACTGAGGTTTCCACAAAGGTACACGATAGAGTGTATAAAATACTGGGGACAGATGACCCTTATAAAGACCTGAAGAAAAAGAGTAACGAAACTGCTGAGAAATTACTGCCTAAAGCTGAAAAAGTGGTCGAAAATGGTGGATTTCGTGAGGCTGTTTTAGTTTCTATCGCTGGTAATGTAATGGACTTTGGTTATAGAGATGATATCGACTCCCCAGATTTTTTAATAAAAGAATTTCAGAATATCATCGATGAAGGTTTTGGTCACGATGATATAGAAAGGATCGAAAAATTATTAAAGAAAGGAAAGAACATTCTCTACTTTACAGATAATGCAGGAGAAATCGTTTTCGATACACTTCTTTTAAAGAAAATAAAAGAATTCGATGTTCATCTTACAGTTGTTGTCAAAGAGGCTCCAATATTGACTGATGCCACCATAGAAGATGCTGATAAATATAAAATCGATAAAATTGCAGATCAAGTCGATACAACTGGAGGATTCGCGGTTGGAGTCAATTTTGTTCTCATTTCTGAGGATTTAAAAGAAAAATTGGAAAGAGCTGACCTTATAATAGCTAAAGGTATGGCAAATTGGGAATCTTTCTCAGAAAAGGATTATAGACCAATAGCTTTTCTTACTAGAAGTAAGTGCAACCCGGTCTCTGAAACTATGGGAGTTCCATTTGATACCAATGTGGCAAAACTATTCGAGTGAACAGTATCTATAACCTACGAGCATCTCCGCAGTGACTGACCAAGGTTTCATCAATCTGTCTGAAATAGATATCGTCCTATCTGTCCATTTATATACCGGACTTACAAAATCTCCTTCTAGAAAACCACCCATAACGACAATGTAATCTTTACCTCTAGAAAACATTTCTATAGGGTCTATTCTTTTGCCTTTTTGGCTCAATACTAACTTTTCACCATATTCCCCTTCAAGTGCCTCCATAAGTGTTTCCTCAGAATATATTATTCCTTTTGGACGTTCACCATGATATGACTTTACTAACATCTCTTCGAAATCTTCCAGTCTAGGTGGTATTTCAATATCAGCTTCGAACTGATAGACCTTGTTTTCTCTGGTATGTACGATGGTCCTTACCTCTCGTTCCTCTGACAGTTCAGAATCCTGTGCTAGTAAAAGTGAAAAATGTACTAAATCAGTTCTTGACCTTGATTTGTCTATATGTTCAGGACTAACTTTCATATCACAATCTGCTAATACGAGCGTTATCATCATATCACGATGGTTTCTAATTCTTCTTCTAAAGCAATACTAATTTTTTTATTCGGGCTTTTTTCCGCAGACATGTTTTTTTCCTATGACCTGTTTACTGTATTCCTGATATAAATGAATTTGTACCATCTACCATTCTTTAACATTTTTTTAATAAACTCTTTGTGATAATGAGTTAATAATTAAAATAACTTAACCCTTAGCACTTTTAACAGCTTCTATCGTCTTAACGACATCCACTGTTTCTTCAACATCATGAACCCTGAGTATCGCCACATCTTTCTCAACCGCATGTGCTGCAACAGCTAACGATCCGTATAACCTTTCATCTACTTTCTTATCCAGCACTCCTTTAAGGAAACTCTTTCTCGAAGCCCCTAACAACATGGGATGTCCTAATGAATTGAATTCGTCTAAACGCCTTATTATCTCTAAATTATGTTCTAAATTTTTTCCAAACCCTATTCCCGAATCTAGTATAATGTTTTCTTCACTAATGCCAGCATTTTTTGCATACTCAACTCTCTCCAAAAAGAATTTGCTTATGTCATTAATAACATCATCATATTGTGGATTTTTCTGCATATTCCTAGGTGTTCCCTGCATATGCATTATAATTACTGGAACATCTAGTTCAGCAACCTTTTCAGCCATACCTTCTTTTCTTAAACCGAATATGTCGTTAACAATATCTACACCCACATCAACCGCAGCTTCTGCAATTTCAGGTTTATAAGTATCGATAGATATCAGAGAGTCGGTCTTTTTAGAAACTTTCTCTATCACAGGCAGAACCCTCTCTTTTTCTTCTTCTAAAGATATTCTTTCACTACCTGGCCTCGTACTCTCTCCACCAATATCAATTATATCAGCACCCTTTTTCTCCATCTCAACAGCCCTTTCTACAGCTTTATCTACGGCATTGAACTCGCCTCCATCATAGAATGAATGAGGTGTCACATTCAAAATACCCATGACCTGACAGTTTTCAGGATGCCAGGGGAGTTCTCTAGGTTCATCATAATAATTGATAGATCTTTGTATCTCTTTCGCAAGTTCATCTAGATCAAACGGCTGCATTTTCAACTTTCTACAAACCCGATCATAATGAGCAAGAGTCCCCATCATAATGATTCTGCTCTGATCTTCAGATAGGTTCAGAGCTTCCCATGATACGGCGGCTTCGCCACCAGCAGAGAGAAATTCTTGTTTAACTATATTTGCCGCTCTTGGGTCTAAATCCTGCGCATAGACCAATCTATATTCTGATTTAGGAGCCATTATATTCGTGCCTACTGGCTCGACTCCCATTCTATTCAGCATCTTTTCAAATTCAGATTGATTAAAATTTGTAAGTACTCTTGTTTTAAACATATAATGAAAATAAAGAAAAGATAGTATTATTAATTTTTGAATCTTTCACTCAAATATAGCACCGCATCCGGGGCATTTTTTAGCATCTTCACTTACCTCAGTACCGCAAACAGGACATTCATAGGTGATCACCTCTTCAAATTCCTCTTCCTCAACCACTTTTTTAGGTGACAAATCTTTTAATCTCTCTATAATTTCTGATGAATCTCCTCCCTTTACCTCATAAGTTTCATCGTCGATCATATCCAAGGTTTCCTTCATCTTCTGAGATAACTTTGCCTCTTCTAAATCTGCATCACATTCAGGACATTCCTCTGAATCTTCAGGTATACTGGCCCCACATTTTGGACATTCTACTTCGTTCATCTCAATTCATCCTTAAAATTAACTCAGTATTAAAGTTTAACCTTAAGAAAAAAAGAAAAAAAGGAAATCAACCCTTTTAATGCATTAAGCCGGCACCTTTCAATTCATCTTCTATATGATCCACCGCTTCTTCCAAGTCTTCGATGACTTTACCACCGGTACAGACCATCTTTCCAGATCCAAATAGAAGAAGAACAACAGGTGAATCTCTCAATCTATAAACTAATCCAGGGAATTGTTCAGGTTCATACTCTACTCTTTCTAATCCCAGTGTGATTGCTACAGAATTCAAATTTAGGTCTATACCTAATCCATAAGATGCCACGATATTTTGAACTTTAGTTTCAACAGATTCAGCTGTTTCGATACCATTGTCATTCAATAATTTCTTCATTTTATTTACACTAGTTTTAGCGTCGTCAACTGTTTGACCGCCCGTACAGACCACCTTACCGCTAGTGAACAACAAAATCGCAGTCTTCGGTTCATCTATTCTGTATACCAAACCTGGAAATTTATCGGGGTCATATTCTGATTTCTCTAATGCTCTTGATACCTCATCAAGGTCCATTTCTTCATCCATAGACGAGGATGCTACAACGTTTTCAATTTTCAATCCGTCCATATTTATCACTCATTTCTTTTTGGATAAACCCCAATATACCACATCCCTTTAAAAACCCTTCGAATTATAAACGAACCATTTTATTATTAAATCATCTGTTGAATATGGGTCTTTTAACACCTTCTTTTGAAACGTATATCATCTCTTCGTCTTCCGGCTCCAGTTCTTCTTTTGCCTGTATGAATCCGCTCAATCTAACATTCAGTAGATCTATATGGTGTAAAGCCACTGCTTCCTCTAAACGAGGACTTCTAGGACTTCCCCACTCATAATCACCGTGATGTGATAGGACAATATGTTTCAATTTCAACTCTAATTCTTCTGGGAAATCTTCTATCTCTTTTATTCTATCACTTACCATCCTTTCACACATTACAGTATGTCCAACTAACTGGGCTTCTCGAGTTATCTCTATAGAAGTCTTCGTTTCATATTCCGCAACCTTTCCAAAATCATGAACTATTGATGAAGACACTAAAAGGTCATGATCTATCTGGTCATACATCTCCGCAACTTTTTCAGCCAACTGAGTATCAGCTAGAGTATGTTCTAGTAATCCTCCAATGTAATTATTGTTGTACCTTTTGCTGTAAGGAGCTCTCTTAAATGCTTTAACGAATTCACTGTCTTTCAGGAATGACTTAACCAGTTCGAACAATTTTTCGTTTTGTATCGATTTAGCCAGATCGAGTAATTCAGCGAACATATCGTCTAAATTCCTGCTTGATCTAGGCATGTAATCTTCAGGATCGTATTCTTCCTCATCCATCTTGTAAATACCATGCATCTCCTGTTCATTTATCGATATCTGTAGTTCACCACGATATCTAGAAACCAATCCATTTATCTCGATAACATCGCCTACTTCTATTCCTCTAAAGACAGATCTAATCATGTCTTCTTCAGCACCGCCCCAATAAACGAGTGGGATCTTTCCTGTCTTATCTCCTACTATTAATTTGAAATACCAACCTTTAGAATATTCTTTAGGCGATATCTTTTCTTTCACAGCGAACTTGGCCTTAATTTCCTTACCTTCCTTTAGATCTTCCACATATGTAGTTTTCTTCACACTATCACAACTCTATCTGTTGATGTATCTTCCTCTACCTTTTTTACCAACGAACTCGCGTTCATCGATTATCAATTCCTCGTTAGATATAACGTTTCGGGGAAATATTCCGTTAAATCCTTCGAAAGGACTCCAACCCGCTTTTGAGTGCAATTTATCGACATTTATTTCCTCTATATCTCTAAAATCTATATTTATAAGATCTGCATCATAACCCTCTTCTATCCTGCCCTTCTTAACTCCTAACCTTTTAGCAGGATTAACACATAATGTCTTAACAACTGTAGACAATGATACTTCTCCAACTGCTACTGAATTAAGAAGTAATGGGTACATGGTTTCCACCCCTGGAATACCTGATGGTGCCTCTTCAAAATCTTTTTTCTCCTCTTTAGTATGAGGGGCATGATCGCTGGCTAAAATATCGATCTCTTCTCTTTCGTAAGATTCCCACATGTTCATTTGATTTATTTGATCTCTTAACGGTGGGTTTACTTTTCCCAGGGAATCAAGAAGTACTTCCTGGTTCAGGAAAAGATGATGAGGAGTCACCTCGGTGGAATAACCTTTCTCTTTCGCTTCGGAAAGTCCTTCTTTTGTGGATATATGACAAACATGTTTATTCACATCAGGATATCTTGAAAGGCTTTTGATGGCTTCGATCTCGGACTTAGGAGGACGGTGTTCTTTGTTGTGTTCTAAAAGGTTATTTCCAGAGGGGCCGAACATATCTTCTTTCTCACAGTGAAAAGCTACTTTTCCACCATTTTTTGAGACAGTTTCTAAACCATCTTCAAAATCACTGCTGTTTATTTGAGTGCTGGAAGATAGATACACCTTGAAAAGATCAGTGTAGTCGAGCATCTCTCCAGCATTTTGGTTCACTAATCCGTATATAGCAAAATCTACAACTGATTTACTTTCAGCTAACTTTATCTTTTCTTTCAATCTTTTTACGTTATCAGTAGGTGGCTTGGTGTTTGGCATCTCTGCGTATGCTGTTATACCTCCAAAAGCTGCACTCAATGATCCAGAATAAAAATCTTCTTTATGTGTCATCCCTGGTTCTCGGAAATGAACGTGGATATCGACCCCTCCAGGTAAAATAACACCGTCGAACTTTTTTACGGGTTCAGTAGTTTTGAGAGATTTTTTGACAAAATCTATCTTTCCATTTTCAATCCCGATATAACATTGATTGATATAACCATTTACGAAGGCGCTTCCTTTTATTATCATCCTATCTCCCTCTTCACCACTTCACCTCGTGCTGTTTCTTCTGCATAAATCTCTCCCCTAAATTTTTCTATTTTGCAGTTTCCACTTTTCCATTCTTTCATACTCAATCCTGCTTTCCTGCAGGTGTGGCTTAGGAACGTTTCCTCATCCCATCCCTGATCTACTGGAACTTGTGGAAGGAGTAAACCTTTGTAAGGCCCTCTTGAAACTATCAAACCATCCTCTCCGCATTTAACTTTATCCACTAATTCATCAGGATCTTCGTATTCGATCTCTTCAGGAGGGGTCAATAAAGTGACCTCAACGACGATATCATCCAGTTCATCTTCTTTAAGGTTGGGAAAACGTGGATCTCTAGTCGCATTATCGGCTGCTCTTTCCAAAGCATCTTTCAATTTGAATATGGGCTCAGGATAACCAATACAACCTCTAAGATCTTCTGAAGGATATTTATTGATCGTTACGAAAACTCCCATCTTCCTATCGAATTTATCTGGATACTCAATATCCAGTTCTGGTTCATTTCTTACTGATGCCTCGATCACCTTTCTAGCAGCACTCACCGCTGTCTCTCCATCCTCTTTTGTAAACATATCTAATAAATTATCCTAGACTAAAATATACTTTATGGATGATGCTGAGAAAAAAATGATAAATTAAAAAGAGAAAACATAAAATGGCTTGATTTTAACTAGTGAAAACCAAAAGTATTATATCTCTATTCTTTATCCTGCTAACATTGTAATACAGCAGTATATATAAGACATTTTCTAGGAACCGGAGGACTTCACTTGCCGAAAAAAGAGATAGAAAAGTTGAAGAAAGCAGAAAAAGAAGCTTTAGAGAAAATAGAAAATGCTGAGAAAAAGGCAGAAGAGATGATCAAAAAAGCCGAAGAAGAAGCTAAGCAGGAGAAAGAAGACAATATATTCTCTCTAAAAAAAGAGCTGGAAGAGAAGAAAAAAAATGTTAAAGAAAAAGCAGAGAGAGAAGCCGACAGAATAAGGGAAAAAGGTGAATCTGAAGCAGAAAAGATAAAGAAGTCTACTGAAAAAATGCTTTCTGATGCTGTTGACCACGTTATAGATCGTATCCAGGAGGTATAAAGATAATATTTCCAACCAGGATGAGGGATTTGACCGTTATCATTCATGACGATTATGTGGATGACGTAGTGGATTCTTTACATGAAACCGGCATCGCTGAAATATCTGATGTTGAGAGGGATAAAGAAATCACTGATCTTATAGAACCTGGTGGGATACCTGATATTATTAGTAAATTGACAGAATACGATATGAAATTATCCGCTATAACTGAAATATTTGAAAGACTGAGTGATGAAAGAAGCACTGTTCAGGAATTTACCAATCCTATTGAAATTGAGAAAATAAAAAGAGAGAAAAAAGATTTTGATGAAGTATTATATAAAATTGATGAGCTAATAGAAAAACACGGGGATCATATTCTGAATCTTGAAGAAAAATTAAACAGGACTGAAGAGAGGATAGGAGAACTTAGGATTTTAAATAAAAACATAAAATTGATGAAAGATATAGATATCGATCTTTGTCATGTGGGTGAATCTCAATACACAGTTATCAGAGTTGGGAAAACAAAAAACCCACATAAATTCAAAAAACTGATATCTGACCTTGAAACGTCATATCATGATATAGAAAAGGTTAACGAAGAAGAGTATGTAGTAATAGCTGCAGCTTATATACGTGACGAATCTGAATTTGAAAGTATTCTTAGACAAGGAGATGTTAGACCTTTTGACCTTGAAGGTGTGAGTGGGACACCAAAAAAAGCTCTTGATAATATTAATCTTAAAATCAAGCAGCTGAAAGACAGAAGAGATGACATCTTAGATGAATTAAAATTATTAAAAGAAGAACATGAGAAGGAATATTACATAATAAAAGAAGAACTTGATCTTTATCGAGAGAAAAAAGAAGTTCTTCAAAAGTTCGGTAATACAGATTCCAGCAGCGTATTGAAAGGATGGGTACCGAAAAAGGATGTTGATAAGGTAGAAAAACTGGTTGAAAAAAAATCCGATGGCTGCGCTGCTGTTATAACTGAGAAACCTGATAATCCAGATGAAGTACCTACACGTCTGGATAATCCTAAATTTATCAAACCTTTTGAGCTGTTAACACACATGTTCGCTCCACCGAAATATGACGAGATTGATCCAACTTTTATATTGGCTCCAGCATTTGTGATATTCTTTGGATTGATGCTGGGTGATGCTATATATGGGTTATTGATTATTATAACTTCTGTTATTTTACTGAGGGGGATAGGGAAAGTGGAAAAAGGTACGAGGGATTTTGCCTATTTACTTCTAGCAACAGGCGTGTCTACCGTCATTTTTGGTATACTACAGGGTGGATACCTTGGTCCAACAAAAGGAAACCATCCTAATCTGTTAGGTAGGATCGGATTAGGTTTCATTAATGATATAGCAATATTGCAAACCTTAGAAGGAGAAGGACCACTTATACTTTTGATAATCTCACTTTTAATAGGACTGTTTTATCTGAATTTGGGTATTTTACTTCAGTTTGTCGAGCATATGAAAAAAGGGCACTACAGGAACATAATAGTAGAGAATCTTTCATGGTGGACTTTACAACCTGGCGGATTTATTTTGTTATCAGGAAAATTATTTGGATGGTATAACTTTTCATATACTGTAAATATCATAGCGGGTATTTTATCAGTTATAGGACTTATACTCATGGTTGTCAGAGCAAAAGGATTGTCTTTCTTTGAATTAACTGGTTTCCTAGGTGACTTTTTATCTTTTTCAAGAATACTCGCACTGGGACTTGCTACATCTGGAATAGCTTTGACTGTAAACGTTTTAGCAGATCTGATAGTTGCAGTTGAAGTATCAATAATATTGACAGGAATTCTTCTTGTTGTTGGTATTGCGATAACGATAAAAGGCTTCCTAGATAACAATAAAATTTTCAAGATCGCAGGTTATGTTGTATTACTGATGGGTGTATTAGGGGCATTAGGATATTTGGGAATTATCACTCCTTCAGCACCATTTTACGTATTAGGATTGTTCGTTATTATAGGGGGACATCTAGCAAATGCCGTCCTTCAGGCATTGGGTTCATTTGTTCACTCTTTAAGGCTACAGTATGTTGAATTCTTTGGATATTTCTACGAAGGTGGAGGTTCTTCCTTTACTCCATTTAAATCAGAAAGGAAACATACAGAATTAGAAGAGGAAGTGATTAAATGAAACTACCGAAAGGGAACAAGGTCAAGATAAGCTACATCTTCATCCTACTGGTCGTATTTGTACTCGTAATAGGTATGATACCTGCTGCACAGGGCAAGGCACAGCAACAGGGTAAAGTAGACATACTTGTGGATGGAGAAGATGTAGGTAATCAAACAACACTCTATATCACGAAAGATGAAGGTAACAACCTTTCATTATCATTAGATATAAATGGTATACCATCAGATAATATATCTGAGATAAGTTGGGACTTCGGTGATGGTAATACTGAAACCGGTGAAAAAGTAGATCACGTATTCAAACTTGAAGATGAAAGTGAAAGGATATTTTCAGTCAACGTTACTGTTAAATCAGATAATAAAACTTATACTGATTCTTTAGATGTAAAAGCAGTAAAAGATGAAAGAGGTACTTTTCTTACTGCACTTGGCGCAGGACTTGCAGTCGGGATTGCAGGTATGGGTGCTGGAATAGGTGTAGGTATTGCCGGTGCAGCCGGGGCAGGAACTATAGCTGAAAAGCCTGAAAAGTTCGGTAAGTGTCTTGTATTCCAAGCATTGCCTCAGACTCAGGCTATCTATGGTTTATTGACTGCAGTATTATTGTTATTATTTACAGGTGTGATCGGCGGCGGAGATTATGTACCGATGTCAGTCGGGATAGCTTCTGTCGGTGTAGGTCTGGCTGTAGGTATAGCTGGGCTATCAGCTATCGGTCAGGGTATAGCTGCTTCAGGAAGTATGGCAGCCTACAGTGAGAAAGAAGAATTATTCGGTAGAGGCATGGTTTTCTCTGTATTACCTGAGACCCAGGCTATCTACGGTTTACTCGTAGGAATTTTGATAATGGTATTCACAGGATTATTAGGTGGAGGCATAACTTCAGATTTATTAGGTGATAAAGGTCTTGGTTTAGCAGTCATATCAATCGGTGCAGGCCTGGCAGTAGGTGTTGCAGGCCTGTCTGGTATTGGTCAGGGAATTGCAGCCGGTGCTGGTATTGGAAGCGTTGCAGAAAAGGAAGACCTGTTCGGTAAAAGTATGGTATTCTCTGTACTACCAGAGACCCAGGCAATTTACGGTATGCTTGTAGCTATATTACTTATGGTCTTTTCAGGATTATTAGGTGGATCAGCTAAAGATATGATGGCAGGAATGTCAGGTTACAGCTTGGGCTTGATAGGTATCGGTGCTGGGCTGGCTGTTGGTGTCGCTGGATTATCCGGTATAGGTCAAGGTATTGCAGCAGCTAGCGGTATAGGTAGTGTTGCTGAGAAAGAAGAAATATTCGGAAGAGGTATGGTCTTCTCAGTGCTGCCTGAAACACAGGCTATCTATGGAATGCTGATTGCTATATTATTAATGATTTTCAGCGGATTACTAGGTTCAGCAGGATTGGTGAACGAAACACCTGAGATACAGATGTTCTTAGGTCTGGTCGGCGTAGGTGCCGGTCTTTCAGTTGGTGTTGCTGGACTTTCGGGTATTGGACAGGGGGTAGCAGCTGCCAGTGGTATCGCCACTGTAGCAGAAGATGAAGGCATGTTCGGTAGAGGTATGGTATTCTCTGTACTTCCAGAAACGCAGGCTATCTATGGGATGCTGATCGCTATACTCTTGATGGTTTTCAGCGGGATGCTCAGTGGAACTTATCCAGAAGGCTCAGGAGTCGGAATGGGCATAGCTGCAGTCGGTGCAGGCCTCGCAATAGGCATCGCAGGTGTGTCCGGTGTCGGTCAGGGTATCACATCGGGTTCCGCCATCGCAGCTGTTTCAAAGCGTGAAGATACTTTCGGTAAAGGTATGATATTCAGCGTGATGTCCGAAACATTTGCAATCTTTGGTTTGTTGATAGCTATATTCATAATTGTCTTCCTAGGATTTATGTGAGGATTTAAGATGCCAGTTGAAAAGATAATTGAAAGGATCGAGAAGGACGCTCAACGAAAATCAGACAATATTCTAGCGAGGGAAGAGGAGAAGGCAGAAGAGCTTAAAGAAGAGATCGAAAGAGAAAAAGAGCGTAGACTTGACGAGATCAGAAAAAAGAAAGAGAGAGAGATCAAGACTATGAAGAACAGGATCCTCTCTCAGGCCAAACTTGAAGCACGTAAGAAGAAATTGAATACCAGAGAAGATATGATGGAGAAAGTGTTCGAAAATACTAAGAATAGAGTAAAGAAAACTGATCCTTTAGAATATAAAAATTATCTTCATGATGCTGTTGAAAAATCGACTGATGTTCTCGGTGGAAATATCACAATTTATTGTAACAAAGAGAGCGAGGATATAGTCAAAGATATCGTTGATGATATCGATTCATCCATAAAGGTGGCAAATTCACTGAAATCTATAGGTGGTATCAAAGCATCCTCAGAAAAAGGGGCTGAGATAGACTTGACATTTGAAGCTAATTTGAAACGAATAAAAAAAGATCTCAGAAAGGAAATATCTGACATATTATTTGCGGAGGATTAATCGTTGTTTGAAGAATTATTGAGTACAATTGGACTACCAAATCTTGTGTTGATCATCGTTGGAGTTTCTTTACTTGTAGTTGTAATCCTGTTGATGAGTTACTTTAGGGTGCTTGTTTCTATAGCTAATTTCACTTACCCTAACGCTAAATTTAGAGCTCATGGAAACCCATTCATTAAAGAAGAAAATTTAAAACCACTATCTGAAAGCAGGAATATCAATGAGGTTTATTCCAATATAAGAGAACACAATTACTATATTCCTAAAGAGGCCACTGAAGATATCAACGAAGTGGAGAAAAATCTCGAACTAGATACTATCAATTATATCAAAAAAGCATACATGGCTACACCGAATGAAGCAAAGCCATTGGTCAATGCATGGCTAGCTAAATACGACATAAAGATGACTAAAAGAGCTGTTAAAGCCGTTTCTAGAGGAAAAGAGAAAGAAGAGATCGATCAAAAAGTGCTTCCAGTAAAGATGATCGATAAAAGCTTGAAAGACGAGATCATGTCAGCTAGAAATATGCAGGAATTATTAGCTATATTGAAGAATACTGAATTGGATGAAGTCTTAGCTAGTAAAGAATGGGAAAACAACTTCTTCGAACTGGACGTGGCATTAGATAAGTACCTTTACGAAAAGATGAGACAAGCTGTCATGCAGGTGGAGGCGGAGGAAAAATCACCCGTTAAGTATTTCTTTGGAAGGTATACCGATATATTGAATTTGAAGATTGTATTCAGGGGTATAAGGGAGGATATAAATGAAGAAAACCTTAAAGATTCATTGTTACCACCTGGAAGAGAATTAGAGAAATGGAAACTCGAAAATATGGTCGACTCAAGTAACCTTGAAGAAGCCATGGTTGAATTGGAAGGTACATCATACTCAGACTTAAGGACTGACAGTACCTCTATGTCTGGTTTCGAGTTAGAGATATATTTAGATAAAAAATTATTATCTACAGTTTCAGAAATTTTAAGTCAAAACATATTAACCGTTGGCCCTTTGATTAAATATTTAGTTGCTAAAGACCTTGAATTGAGAAATCTTAAAATATTGATCAGAGGCCTTCAAGAAGGAATGGATTCTGAGAAGATCAGCAGTATGATGATTATGGAGGAATAAAATGAAGATGAAAGTTGTCGTAGTCGGAGATGAAGACATGGCGTTGGGCTTCTCATTAGTAGGAGTTGATAAAACGTACGTCCCAAGCGATGACTACGACGCGAGAAAACAACTTAATCATCTTCTTGAAGAACCAGATGTCGGTATAATACTGCTGTCCGAGAGGATAGCAGAAGATATAAGAGAACATTTTCAAGAAAAGATCAAACGTAAGGAGGAACTTTATCCTATTATAGTTGAAATACCTAATAAAGAGGGTAAACTAAAAGATAAGGAGGATCCTCTTAAAGGTAAGATTAGAAGAGCAGTTGGAATAGATATAACCTCAACAGAGGAGGAATAGTATTATGGCTGAAGAAGTTGAAGAAAAGATCAGTAAGATATCAGAACCTAAAGAAGAAGAAAAAGGCAGAATCGCAGAAGTCGCTGGTCCTGTCGTTCAAGCAGAAAATCTCCGTGGAGCAGAGATGTACGAAGTTGTTGAAGTTGGTGAAGAAGGACTTATCGGAGAGATTATAGAATTGGAAGAAGACGTTGCAACGATACAGGTTTACGAAGAGACCGGTGGTGTGAAGCCCGGTGAGCCTGTGGTAAGAACCGGCGAACCTTTGTCATTGTCTTTAGGTCCAGGATTGATTCAGAATATTTACGATGGTATTCAAAGACCATTGGATGCTATCGTTGAAGAGACTGGCGACTTTATCGGAAGGGGTGTAGATGTACCATCTCTAGATTATGATAAAAAATGGCAGTTCAATCCTGAAGTTGAAGAGGGGGATGAAGTCAAAGAAGGAGATATTATAGGTATCGTCCCTGAAACTTCAGTTGTCGATCATAAGGTTATGGTACCTCCTGGAAAGGGCGGTGTCGTCAAAGAGATCGCTCTTGAAGGAGAGTACACGATACAGGAAGTCATCTGTAGATTAAATGGTGAAGAGGGAGAAGAAGAGATAAAGATGCTTCAGAGGTGGCCTGTGAGGATAGGTAGACCGTATGAAGAGAAAAAAGCTCCTCACGATATTTTGGTCACAGGTCAGAGAGTTTTAGATACATTCTTCCCGCTCGCTAAAGGTGGGACTGCTGCAATTCCAGGCGGTTTTGGTACTGGGAAATGTGTTGTTGGAGAAACGCCTGTTCTACTTGCTGATGGTTCCAAGAAACCGATAAAAGAAATATACGAAGAGCACAAAGATAAAGGGAATAGAAGAGAGGATTTAAAGGACCATGAAGAGTTGACTGAACTTGACGAACCGATCGAAATTCTATCGATGGATGATGGAAAGATCGTGAAAAAGGAAGCTGATTGTGTTTATAAAGGTAAAACAGATTCCACAGTTGTGATCAAAACATCCTCTGGACGTGAAGTAGAGCTTACTCCAATTCACAAACTATTTGTTTTAAACGAAGAGATGGATATCATCGAGAAACCTGCAGGTGAAATACAGGAAGGAGATACACTACTAGCTCCTAGAAATCTACCAATAGATAGTAAAGAATATACAGAGAAAATAGATGTCAGTGAACTACTACCCGATAAGAGGGTTTATGGTGAAGATTTCGATAAAGTAGTTGAAGCGATAGATGAGATAGAGAAGGAGTATGAAGACAGAAAAACATTGGCTGAGGAATTAGATACCAGTGAAGATGTTCTGACAGAATATGCTCTAAGTAGAAATAGACCAAAGGTTAGAGTAGCTGAGGATATTCTGTATAAAGCTGGAATTGATTATAATATAACCAAAATAAAATCGGAAAGAAGGTCTACGCCTATAGATGTACCATCTAAGATGAACGAAAAATTTGCTGAACTCTTCGGTTTGCTGTTAGGCGACGGTTCATTAAAACCGAACTCAGTTCATTTTTACAACAATGATGAAGAACTCTTATCGAAAGTAGAGAATTTGATAGAATGTCTATTTGGATTAGAAACAGAAAGAGAATATGCTAATACCGTCAATTCAGTTAAAGCTAACAGCAGAACATTGAGAGATCTACTCGTATCATTAGGATTTCCAAAAAATGATAAATCTAAAAGTTGTACCATTCCAGACAAGATTCTTAAGAGTGAGAAAAACGTGATTTCAGCCTTTGTGAGAGGATATTATCTAGCAGATGGTGGATCCAATAGATATGAAGCTGAGATAAGCACATCCAGCGAGAAGATGGCAAGTGATCTAGCATACGCATTAACGATTATTGGTACATCACCGCGAATAACCACAAAAGATACTAAAGTTAATAAAAGCTACAGGATTAGGATATCTGGAGAAGAACTCATCAACTTTTATGAAAAGACAGCAGTAGATCACAGAAAGTATAGAGTTATTCACAAGTATCTGAATAATGGTAAAAAACATTTCAGAGGTGTGGATTCTGTTAAAATCTCACCCGATCTTGTTAGAAGTAAATTTGAAGAGAGTGGTTTGAGCAGGAAAAAGTCCAAAGATAATGGAATTAAGATAGCCAATTATACAACACAAGAAGAGAGGATGAGCGTTCCAATATTCAGAAAGTTTTCATCTATGGTTGAAGATGAGAACCTTAAGAAAATTGCTGGGAATCATCTTGGGCACTTTTTACCGGATACGGTAGAATCAATCGAGATGAAAGAAGAACAAAAAGATGTTTATGATTTAACAGTTCCAGATACCCACAATTTCGTCGGCGGAAACTCACCTATGATACTGCATAATACAGTCATCCAGCATCAGTTGGCTAAATGGTCGGATGCTGACATAGTTGTGTATGTAGGATGCGGAGAAAGAGGAAACGAGATGACCGAGGTTTTGAGAGATTTCCCTGAATTAGAAGATCCACGTACAGGAGAACCTCTGATGAAGAGGACTGTATTGATTGCTAATACCAGTAACATGCCTGTGGCTGCGAGAGAGGCTTCGGTTTATTCTGGTATAACTATCGCGGAGTATTACAGAGATATGGGTTACAACGTGGCTTTGATGGCTGACTCCACTTCAAGGTGGGCAGAAGCTTTACGTGAGATATCCGGTAGGCTTGAAGAGATGCCCGGTGAAGAAGGTTATCCAGCTTACTTAGCATCATCATTGGCTGCATTCTATGAAAGAGCAGGTATCTGTGAGTTGTATGGCGGTAGAGAAGGGTCAGTATCTGTTATCGGTGCTGTAAGTCCTTCTGGCGGTGACTTCTCTGAACCGGTTACTCAGAACACTTTGAGGATCGTTCAGGTGTTCTGGGCTCTGGATACTGAGTTGAAGAATAAAAGACATTTCCCAGCTATAAACTGGTTGAAATCATACTCACTTTATTTAGACCAGGTCAAACACTGGTGGCACGAGAACGTCCACGAGAAATGGCATGAATTGAGAAGAGAGACCATGAGGCTGCTGGAGAAAGAATCCGAACTGCAGGAGATCGTTCAGCTGGTGGGTCCTGATGCGTTACCTCTATCGGATCAGTTCGCACTTCAAGCTGCAAGGATAATAAGAGAGGACTTCCTACAGCAGAACGCTTTCCACGACGTCGATACTTACTGTTCACCTGAGAAGCAGTTCAGGATGCTTCAGACCATGATGGAATATTACGATATCAGCAGTGATCTTGTTGATGAAGGTACATCTGTGGATAAACTACAGCAGATGGATATCGTGGAGAAGCTCAGCAGGATGTCCAACATACCATCCGATGATTACGATGAAAGATTCGACGAGATAGAGATGGAGATGAACCAGGAATTCGAAGAGTTGGGTGGAGATATGTCAACTGAAGAAACTGAAATCATTGAGGAGGAGGGATAAGATGGTAGATGATATATCCAAAAGAGCAGAATATCAAAATGTTACAGAAGTTTCAGGTCCATTGATGGTTGTTGAAGGTATCAGTGACGTTGCTTACGATGAGATCGCTAAGATCACACTGCCCAGCGGGGAAGAAAGGTTAGGTCAGGTTTTAGAAGCTTCTAAAGATAAAGCTGTTATCCAGGTTTTCGCTGGTACAAGAGGTTTGGATACGGATGAAACTTCAGTTCAATTCACAGGAGAAGTCATGAAATTCGGTGTTTCCCGTGAATTACTTGGGAGAGTTTTCAACGGTGTCGGTGAACCGATAGATGACAGTCCAGATATAATACCTGAAGAAAGAAGAAATATCAACGGCTCTCCTATCAATCCATCAGCGAGAGAGTTCCCGAGAGAGTTCATTCAAACA
Source organism: Thermoplasmata archaeon (assembly GCA_046538435.1). Taxonomy (GTDB): domain Archaea; phylum Thermoplasmatota; class Thermoplasmata; order Halarchaeoplasmatales; family Halarchaeoplasmataceae; genus CAYSTL01. Next base: position 24,356 of record JBKHIX010000014.1, read on the forward strand.
GGTATATCAACTATCGACGGTATGCTGACTTTGGTTAGAGGTCAAAAATTACCTATATTCAGTGCAAGCGGTTTACCCCATAACAGCGTTGCAGCTCAGATAGCTAGGCAGTCTAAAGTTCTAGGTGAGGAAGAAGAATTTGCTGTTGTTTTCTGTGCTATGGGTATAACAGCAGAGGAAGCTAACTTCTTTAAAAGAGATTTTGAGAGGACAGGCGCTCTAGAGAGATCCGTACTGTTCTTGAACTTGGCGGATGACCCGGCTATCGAAAGGATAATAATACCTAGAATGGCTTTGACAGCCGCTGAATACTTAGCTTTCGAAGAGAACATGCAGGTTCTGGTCATATTGACTGATATGACCAACTACTGTGAGGCTTTGAGAGAGATCGCAGCAGCACGTGAAGAAGTTCCAGGTAGAAGAGGGTATCCTGGTTACATGTACACGGATCTTGCTAACATATACGAGAGAGCGGGAAGGATATTGAACAGAGAAGGTTCCATAACGATGATCCCTATCCTGACAATGCCTGATGATGATATAACACATCCTATACCCGACCTTACTGGATATATTACCGAAGGTCAACTGGTTTTCGCGAGAGAATTACACAGAAAAGGTATCAGACCTCCAATAACTCCTGGTGAAAGTTTATCAAGGTTGATGCAGCAGGGTATCGGTGAAGAGAGAACGAGAGAAGATCATGCAGATGTAAGTAATCAGCTGTATGCCGCTTACGCAGAAGGTCTTGATTTAAGAGATCTTGTAGCAGTTGTAGGCGAAGAAGCATTGAGTGAACGTGACAGAAAATATCTTGAGTTCGCTGATGAGTTCGAAGAAAGATTCATCAATCAGGGTGAGGACGAAGATAGAAGTATCGATGAGACATTGGATTTGGGTTGGAATCTACTGACGAAGATACCAAAGAGGGAATTGAAGAGAATCGACGAGAAGTGGATTGACAAGTACTATCCAGAATAGAAACTAATTACCTCCCGTTGATGGGAGGAAAAACGATTTTTATTTTACTTTGAATACTTCATCGTTAGGTCTGACTCTTTCTTTAACCTTTATACCTACATCATCTCCAGGACCTACCTTTTCAACACTATCCTGTTCGATCTGCATGGATTCGATCTTCTGTTCAAAATCTGTATGCTCTCCTTTGAAATGCAAAATGTCTCCGACTTCGACTTCTCCAGAATCTATCTTCACAGCTGCAACACTTGGCTTCTTGAAGTATTTGAAAACTTCACCAACTTTTTCCTCCATATCTTATCACCTTTATTAGGTATATATGGAATAGGTGTGATTAATTTTTTATGCTTTATTAATTTCTTCTTCCTATTAAAGGAAAAAGCATTCCTACCTTTTTTTGGTAATTCCTGTATTCATCTCCGAATTCGTATGTTAAGATGCTTTCTTCATACTTAGCTATCGAGTAATATCCCAAGATACCTGGTAAAATTGGAAGTAGAATTAGACTCTGGAATATAAGTTGGAATGCTATGAAATAATAGATGTATGAAGCGTACAGTGGATGGCGGACTATCCTTTGACCTAATCCTGTTTTTAGTTCGGATGGAACTCCCCATGATATTGCTGACTTTCCTCTCTCTATCCTTCCTAGGATTTCTACAGTGGTTGCGAATACTACTAAGATCAAACCTATGATCTGTGGATATGTGGAATAATTGAGTGAGTAACAAAACTGTTTGATAAATTCTGAATTAAACATCATATGATAAATAGGCCACACTGTGAAGAATATCCAAAAATAGAATGTAGAGAGGATAGACACTAAAATAGTAGGTTTACTGCGTTCCCATATATCGTAATCACCAGAATCCTCTTTCTGGTTAGGTTCTTTACTTCTGTAAGAGATGATCTCTAAAAGTAAGTGTATAGCAATGTAAATTATCGCATTAGCGGCTAAGAAATAAGCTATGATATCGTAGCTTATCATCCCTCTCCACCTGTATTTAAGCGTTTTAAGGGCTTAGAAAGGTGTCTTCTTGCACATACTGGCGTTTCGTAGATCTTTTCTTGCAAATTTCTTACTTTTACCTGATATTCAGCCTCATCTTCACCAGCTTTAGTTCTGCATCTTTTACATCTATAACCGACATTTTTACCCATAGAAGACATGTTCTTACCGCAGTTCGGACAGGTCGGGTTGCTGACTTTGACCTTCTTTTCTGCCAAGTCTAGGATCTTCATCTTTTCTACATTTATTGTTAATGGATCTTTTCTTACTCCACCCCACACCTGTATTTTATCTCCTGGGATCATTTTCTTTACAACTTCTCTAAAATTCTTAGTGGGTTCGTAAGCTGCTGCTGTTACTGAACTGTTATCATCCGATAATTCGATGAAAACGTGTCCGCCTTCGATTACTTTTGGTTCTGAAGTCACTTTTCCATCGACTTTAACAGATATCCAAGGTTCTAGATCAGAGATTTTTCTTTCTTGTATGTGGTCATCAGTTCCCTGATTAGTTAGAAACGTGATCCATCTATCGACTGTTTCTCCTTTAATTATGTTCAATGCTTTCCGTAGTTCTTGTGGATCATCACCTCTTACTCCGTACAAAACTGGACATGGTGATTTAGGCGCGATCACCTGATACTCTTCCTCATAATCATAGTTGTCGAATGAGGAAAGTATTTTTTTATCCAACTTCTTCACATCATCGTCTCTGATATCCCTCTTAGTACCCCACTGCTCACGTTCTCTGTAGGTTATCAACTCATACGTATGATCATCAGACGTCCAAGAAAGGGCTGCAGCGGCTCCTATAAGGCCTCTCTTCTCACCATATCCCTTGTAATTACAATCTAAATCGTCTAAGATATCTAAAACTTCATCTAACTCAACTATTCCTTTGACAGCTTTTTCGTATAATTCCCTATCAGGTCTTTCCTTAGAAACTATAAAACCTGGATTCGTACCCTCTTGATCGAATTCAGCCCATCTCTCGAGTATTTCTTTCACTCTATCGAAGATCTGTTCATCGATCTCATTCTCACCATCGAACATATGTATTGGATTTTGTACATCGCCAATCTTTTCATTTTTCTCATCACCGACACCTATTTCAACAACTATAGCCCCATTTCCTCTCGTCTTCCAGGGAACGTTAGGATTCAACCTTACTAATCTGGGAAAATCTAATAGAGCACATTCTGAAAACTCTTTTACTAATTCTGTTGCTAGATATGTGGTACACATACCCTGTCTAGAATCGGTATCATCGATGGCGATGTACATGCTAATTACCTACTGGGAATGTCTTTAGAATACTAATATTTATTTTTATAGTTGTCTCATTCGTCACTATCAGCACTTCTACCAGCTATAAAGTGTGGAAGATGAAGTGGTTCTGAGCCACCGATAACTGTAGTATCCGAGATCCTATCGAGGTATCTCTGCCTTGGGTCACCTTCAACTATCATCCCTGCTATCCAGTCTAAGAATAGTAACAATCCGTGAACTTTAGTGACGTTTCTGATCAAAGTTTTAGATATGTCTAATTCCTGTCTTAGAGATTCCACTTCTAGATCCAATACTCTTTTTCCCACAGTGTATCCTAATAATGATTCAAATATGGCGGAATAGAACACCTGTATCAGACCGGCTACCAGAGGAAAATAGATGAAAACTGTAGGTCCAAGACCGAAAGATATGATGGTAAATACTGCATAAGCTCCTGCTGAAGAGAGTATAATATCTATTATGTAAGCTATCACCCTTTTTAGCCAGTGCTTCTGTAAAGGTTTGTTATGATGTAGTAAATCAAAGCCAGTAACCATTTTATCATCGTGAAAGTTATACCCTCAGACTGCCCATCAGTCATCATCCGCAGAAAGCCTTGCGACTTTCGAGGATCAAGAGGGCTTTTGAATCCCTCGTGATCGTCAGCTATGGATTCATCATCATCGGGTATATTGAAGATAACATATGATGTTGATATATTTTTCCATGGATGAAATAGTATTCTTTCGAATGATTTATTAAATATTTCTCAAATTACTGAATATGGAATTGTACATCTACGACTATCGTGAATGTGATCCAAGAAAGTGTACTGCTAGAAAATTGTTGGATAAAAATATGGCTGAACGATTAAGAGATAAGTTCGAGCTAGGTAATGGCGGAGTATATCTTACACCTTTAGCTGAGAAGGCCATCTCTCCCGAAGATATTCCTCTGGCTAAAAAAGGCGGTGTTAGAGCTATAGACTGCACCTGGACAGAGGCTGAAGACAAGATACCTGAGTTCGAAAACGGTAGAGCACTGCCGTATCTTGTGGCCGTCAATCCAGTCAATTATGGAAAGCCATTCCAGCTGACAACTGCAGAGGCTATAGCTGGAGCTCTTTACATTGTAGACGAAGTCGATCAGGCAAAAGAAGTACTGTCAAAATTTAATTGGGGAGAACATTTCTTCACGATGAACGAAGAACCTCTCGAAGAATACAGAAATGCGGAAGATAGTGCTGAAGTGGTCGAGATACAGAAAGAATACATTCAGTCCTGAGGAAGCATATTAGGTATCCCGTCTTCTATCGGATACTTCACATCGCACTTTTCACAGTACAAAGTACCTTTTTCTATTTCTTCATCTTCTTCCTCAACATCCAGTTCCAATTCACCCTTGCATTCAGGGCACCTGAGAATGTCTAACAAACTCCTTCGCATGTTTACTGTATATATTGAGGTGTTAAAAATATTTTTGTTTATGTGGTTTGGTTTCTTTGATCGTGGAAGAAGATAAGATAATTTAGGAAT
>JBKHIX010000095.1:0-7217 GCA_046538435.1 Thermoplasmata archaeon
GGATTAGAAATTGAATTATAAAGAATAGATACGAAAAATCCCAGTTCCTTTATTCTGAAATTTCGAAAGTTTTTGATAATGTTGCTGAATTACCGTTGACATCTTCGACTTCAAAGTTGATCTTATAATTCTGGTTTGTAGCTGTAACATCATTGAATTCAATAGTGTAGTGGTGATCTTCATCTTTTTCCATTTCTTTCCATTCAGAACCTGAAGGCGGTATTATCCTAGCTTTTACACTTGAGTCTTTCACATCTACATTGTCAGTGATTTTTGCTCTAATTGTGATATTATACTCCTCACCATTAGTGATATTCGCCTCATCTAGCTCCACCAATTCACCGCTTTCTAGATCTTGAACTTCTACATCTATGTCGTTAACTGTTGGATGGGCGAAATCATTTACTGGTGGGTTCATCAAGATAACCCAAATTGCAAGAAAAGTAAAGAAATACATCACAACGTCTGTGGCCCATTCTTTTTTTCCTAATTCACCGGTATCTACACCAATAGTTCTCAACAAAGGTGGAATAACTACTAAGCCGGTCAAACCTCCGATCATCGCTAGAGTCCAATCACCGATCAGTATGAATAATTGAAGAGCAACAAATGAGAATATGGGTGCAATAGCAACACTAGCCAAGATAGATTTACCTTTCCTGATCTCGTTTTTCATGTATTCAACCTTATCGAATTCAGGCATATCGAAATCATATTCCTCTTCTTCTTCCTCTTCTCTTTTCTTCCTCTTGGCCATATTGAGCCTAATGAACAGATGCTTATTAAAAAACTTTCGTATTAGTTACGGCCAATAGAGTAGGTTTCGCCTTTCCAAAAATTAATATATTTTTACACATCTGTGTAGCTCGATGAGAACAATAGTCGTTATGAGCGGAAAAGGTGGAGTAGGAAAGAGTACAGTTGCTGCAAACCTGGCTTACAAGTTGTCAGACGACGGTTACACCGTTGGGGTATTCGACAGTGATTTTCATGGTCCAACGATACCTAAGATGCTGGGAGTTAGAGGTAAAAAGATGAGACCAAATCAGAACCAAGATAAGGTGAAACCTGTTGAAGCGTCGCCTAATCTAAAAGTTATTTCAATGGATTTTCTTCTACCAGATGATGACTCAGCTGTGATATGGCGGGGACCTATGAAGATGAAAGTCATCAATCAGATGGTTGAAGATGTAGACTGGGGAGATATAGATTATTTGGTGATAGATCTTCCACCAGGAACTGGTGATGAGCCATTGAGCATAGCCCAGCAGATAACAGATGTTACTGGTGCTGTGATAGTGACAACACCGCAGGATGTAGCACTACAGGCTGTAAAACGATCGATCAATTTTGCTAAAAAACTAGATATGGACGTTTTAGGAGTTGTAGAAAATATGAGCAGTTTCAAATGTCCAAATTGTGGTGAAAGGATTGAATTATTCGGTGAAGGTGGGGGTAAGAAGATGGCTGAAGAGATAGGAGTCCCGTTCCTTGGATCCGTCCCATTTAACCCTGAAATAGTTAAAAGTGGAGAAGAAGGAGATCCATCTTCATATCTGTCTTCAGAGTCATCTGGGTCTTTCGATAAAATAGTTACTAAATTGAAGAAAAAAGTAGGTGATTAAGATGAGGGTAGGAATACCAACTCTTGGAGAAAATGGTCTTGAAGAGGAATTAAGTACACATTTTGGAAGAGCACCAACTTTTACAATATACAATACTGAATCAGAAGAGATAGAAGTAAAAGACAATAGAAGCGAACATATGGGTGGAAAAGGTAAACCTCCTGAGCAACTCGACAAATATGATATCGATGTTTTGGTGACTACGAATCTAGGTAGAAAGGCGGTCGCTATGTTCGGTAAGCTCGGGATAGACGTATACTGCGGTGCATCAGGAACTGTACAGGACGCACTTGATATGTGGAAGTCTGATGAACTAGAACCTGCAAGTAGAGAAAATGCATGCAGTGGTCATGGAAGTAGATGATAAGATCAAATCAATCGAATTGTTTTAACAATTCTCGAACTTTACTGTAAAAATCTTTGAGAGAACTTTCGTTGATAATCATATGGTCTGCTCTAGCTATTACTCTGCCTAAGCCCCAATCTAGTTCTCTATTATCTCTATCATTGAATTCACTCCAAGTCTGTGGGGCATCTTCTCTTCCTCTCTCTTTTAATCTCTCAAATCGGGTATTTGGTGATGCGTGAATAGCTACTATATGAAGATCGCCTAAATCTGACTTAAAGATACTGACTTCTTCTCTACTCCGGACACCATCTATTACTGTTTTGTCCTCAGTAATATCACAGAGAGTTCTATCTGCCCATATTCCTTCATGATGCCTTTCTCTTTCATCTTGTGCGAAGGACCCGAGGTTTTGATCTTCAAAGGATATACCCTTTTGTTCAGCATGTTCTCTGACCACATCCCCCATCCTGATGATATCGTATCCTTCCTTCCTCGCTACATTTAGAAATTCTTCTTTCCCAGCACCCGGCATCCCAGTTAAAAGTATCGTCGTCATCTTTTCCACCAGTTAGTTAAACTCTCTCCAGTCCTTTCCTACGGTTCTGCTTCTAAGTTTGACTATTGTTGGTAATTTTCTTTTATGTGTACTCTTTTCTACCATATTTTTGATATCTTCCACACTTTCAGTGGTCAAACCGTTTTTCTCAGCGATTTTGTTAAGATCTTCCTGTCTTTCAAAACCCTTCAAAATCTTATCGATTTCATCATAAGTATGACCAAGTTCGTCTTCATCGGTCTGCCCCACCCAAAGTCCTGCTCTAGGAACTTTATCTAAAAATCTATCTGAAACACCGATCTTTTCTGCTATCTGTCTAACATCGGTTTTGTAAATATCTCCGATAGGTAAGAAATCAGCAGCGCTATCTCCAAATTTGGTAGTGTAGCCAAGTAAGATTTCGCTTTTATTGCTCGTTCCAACAACCAAACTGCTTTCAATATTAGCATAATAGTATTCTAAACACATCCTTACTCGTGCTTTTAAATTAGCAAAAGCAAGCTGCTCATCTTGATCAACTGGAAAACTTTCTAAAATAGGATTGATGTTGATTTCTTCATTATTTACATCCCATTCATTTACCAACCACCGTGCATCTTCCATGTCTTCTTCTGGTGAAGCACTCTCTGGCATTATGATACAATGTACTTTTTCTTTTCCTAATGCATCAATGCATAGTTTCAGCACTGTAGAAGAATCCAAACCACCGCTTAGACCTAAAACGACTCCTTTGGTGTTGGTTTTATCGACTTTATCCCTGATAAATTCCTTAATAATCTTGATACTTTCGTTTAATTGGCTTTTTGAAAGGGTCATGATAGCAGATAAAAGGATAGAGTTATTATTTTTATGGTCATTTATTGAGGTTCTACTCTAATTTTTCCAGCATCTTTGACTTTTTTTAATCGTTGAGCATCCTCAACTTTACCGATTATGTTGACTTCACTAGCAGCTACAGGTTCATCATCATCAGAAGCTGGTGTTGGTCCGAAGAAGATAGCCATAGCTTGACCTGGTGGCCAGTATCCTATCGTTCCAACTGATACCTTCGCTTTTGAGGTATCATCCAGAAACATATCCACGCCCACGGGAAAATAGAACTCATCTCCCCATACCTGGAACTCAGTTTCGATAGGTAGTTTCTCAGCGATGGATTTAGCACAAGATGTGTCTGTGAGTTCACCCTTTAATTCTATATCTTCAACTTTTATCAGAATGTTAGTTGTCATCCTATCCTGGTAGTTTATTGGTCAGGGGTACTATTATATTTTCGATTATTGAAACTCTAAATAAGTTAATGATATGCCCCGACAAAGTACACATCCCAAAGACCACTTGTTAGACCATAATCGATCTCATTCCATGTTTTTCCACCATCTGTAGTGTGCAGTAGGACTCCATCGATAGGTGGATACTGTGAGGATCCAGTGACCCAAGCGTTCGTATCATTTATTGCGGTAACTCTTAGAAGATAGTATCCGCTGGTGTTTGATTCCTGTTGGGTCCAGTTTTCACCATTATCATCAGTTCTGTATATATTATCGTAGTCAAGAACTACCCATACGGTATTATTATCTAGAGCACAGATACCATTACCATCTACAATACTAGGGAAAACGTCTTCACCCACTATTTCCCAAGTCTCTCCACCATTTGTTGTTTTGATGGTTGTTGCTTGCCCCCCTATGGCCCATGCATGGTCTTCGTTCACCACGCTCAAAGAGATCAAAGAGTGATTACTCAGTAAATCTTCAGCTTCTCGAGTCCAGGATTCTCCCCCATCTGTTGAGTGTAATATCAAACCGTGATTATCTACGCTGCCACCACATAACCATATATTGTTTTCGTTAACAGCGACAATATCGCTAAGGGCATATTGGTCGTAGGATGAATTAGATTTAGACTCCCAGGTTTCTCCACCATCATGAGTCACAAGTATAGTGTTGTTCTGTCCCACTATCCAGACAGTGTCTTTATCGATTATACTCATACCCTGCATATCTGTATTGGGAATTGAATCGTCAATTATTCTATTCCATGTAATTCCACCATCGGTAGTTTTGAGTATTGTACCGTATCCGTCTGCCTTACCACCAACTATCCACGCTGTCGATTTATTTAGTGCTCTAATTTGAGATAGGGATGTGTCAGGGATTGATGATGAATTTCCTTGTCGGTCCCAGGTAGTACCTCCATCATTTGTATGTGTGATCGTTCCGTAACCATCTTCCTGGTCACCGACAGCCCATCCGAACAGGTATTCAGGCTTCTCTACGTTGTGGGTTGTAGAATAGCTGTTCCAGTTATTGGAGGTGTCTTTACCTAAAATAGTGTAATCTAGAATGGTACTGTTTTTCAATAAGTTAATTTTCAAATAATAATAATAATCATAATTCATACTTTTATTATAGGTCTGGCTGTAACCATCGGAGATTAAAGTGTAATCTAAAAACACCGATTCAACTTCTATATTGTCAGTAACATCAGCGACGATTTCGAAATTCTCTCCTGCTTTTGGTTCATCTGAACTTTTATCAATGATGTCTGGATCGATATTATCAATGATGCTTAGACTGTTTGAAGTACTGTTCCAATTATTTGAGTCGTCTTTGGCTAAAATTGTATAATCTAATTTAACAGAATCGTCTAAAATTTCCACAGTATACGAATATTCACTCTCGAAACTCATACTATGGTTGGAACTGATACTTGAACCATCGCTATCTGTCAACACATAATTCAGCCATGCTGATTCAATCTCATTGTTATCAGTTATATCTGCACTCACTTTGAAAGAGTTTCCAGTATAGGGACTTCCTTCTGTCACGTCTTGTATGATGGGTTTTTCGTCATCTGTATTTTTTCCACCATTGGTCAAAAAAGTGTATGCCCCCATACCCATAACTCCCACGATCAAAAGTACTGCAATGATTAATGGAACAATCTTATTTTGTGATAAATTAGAAATCATAAAGAAACAACCTTTCAAAATAATGTTAATTACTAGTATAAAAAACCTGCTGATATTTATGGTGGTCGGTATTTAAGCAAAGTTAATAACACGAATCCGCGATCAAATATCAAAAAAACAAGTTTGGAAATTTTTCGATAATTTGGAAACCGAGTTTTTTATACAGTTTCTTTGCAGGATTTTTAGAATGTGCGTCTATGAAAACTGAGTCTCCACTATCGTTTTTTAATCTTTTAAATACATTTTGAAGCATTGTTGTAGCTATTCCTTCTCTTCTATTTTCAGGATGAACCCCTAATTCTTTTATCCAATACATGTCTTTTCCTGTAAATAATTCTCTTTGTTCTATTCCAGAATACGCTAGAATTTCATCATTTTCTCGTAAAAGGTAATATTTCAAATTCTCTTCTAATTCCCAATTTATCTCATCCTTTATATCTTCAATATTTTCCAATCTAGAAGAAATTTTGAGGATCAATTCGGAAAGTTTTTCGATTTTTTCATTTGGATTTGGCTTTTTTAACACATCTATTTTTAGGTCTTCAACACATACATCATCAATATCCTTCAGGTCTTTTTTCATAAGTAGATGATAGGGAGCTCTTTCGTCCTTTTTGAAACCCATGTTTATGTAATCTTCTATAAATTCTGAATACCCAAAGACTGGGTATAGATACATTCTTTGATCTTTTTCAAAATTAGATATCACTTCCTGGAAATTAGATTGGAGAATGTCATTATCTCTTTCATAGATCCAATCATGAAGGTACGATCCCCAGTTGTAAGATTCTACCATCAAAGCCCCTATATCTTGTTCATTTTTTTCTGCAAAGAAACATTTGTTATCCGAAGATGGATTTTCAAAGAAGTGATGTTTGAACTCTTCGAAGGTTTTTTTATAAGCGTATTTTCTTTTTCTGTTTGCCCTTTTCCAGATCTGGTAAACATCATTTAACATGTGATTATTTGTCTCTTTAATCATTATATATTGATAAAAAATAGAGTCTATCTATTTTTAATCTTGCCATCCCCCTATTATTTGTTATGTATTATAAATATTAAACAATTACCCTAGTTCTCTGCTGTATATACGGGTTCATAACTTATATATATTTTTTGATAAGAAATAAATTGAACATTCCCCAATTACCAGATGATAAATATGGGATTTGCAGATGAGTGGTACCTCCATCCTCTAACACCGGAATTTGAAAGGGAGATGGTAGCAGAAGGCATAGGGATAGATAAAGAAGAAGCAAAAGAGCTAGCTGAAAAAGGGAGACTACCTCCTCATAAAGTAGTAAAATGGTGCAGTGAAGATAGGGAGAAAAAGAAGATATTTGATAGATTTGGTTTTGAAGGGAAAAAAGTCCTAGAAGTAGGTTGTGGAAGAGGTTATTACACACAATTTTTGGCCAGGGAAAGCATGTCAGTTTGTGCTTTAGACAAGATGGTCGGTGGAAGAGAAAATCACATGTGGGAAGAATTCAAAGAAGTGATGAAAGGTCATGAATCATGGAAGAAAGTCCTGCCTATTCAGACGGATGCTAGAGATATAACTGTACCTGACGATTCCTTCGAAATTGCCACATGTGCGTCATTCTTTAGAGATCTATACCCTCATGATGTACAAAGAGAGATCATCGAAGAGATGGAAAGGGTCAGTGAAGAACTGAAGATAGCAGTCTATGTGCATAAGGACTTGGATAAAGCTCA